>JAGVTF010000106.1 GCA_019136955.1 Verrucomicrobiota bacterium | reverse complement strand
TTCATTTTTCTTTATACATGTATTTGAATATATGCATGTGTTGTGTAAAAAGCAAGTATTATCATTACTGCAAATATTTTCAAGGCAAACATTTATTCCAGAGCAATAATTTGAAGAAAGACAATTATTTGTTATTTCACAATTATTTTCTTGGTAACAAGTATTACCTTCTAAAGAGCATGTATTACTCCCACAAATTTTATTACCTATTCTACATATTGATGCTGCTTCTGTTATAAAAGACTTTCCCAATATAGCACCCCCGATTCCAAAGGTGAGTGCTCGAAAGAACCACCGACGAGTCCCAGTCATAGGGTGAGTCTGTGCTTCTTGTTGATCAATCGCTTCCAGCTTTTGTGAAAGCTCATCTATTTTTTGATTTTCTTTTTCGTTCATTTTCTGATTATCTATTAGTTGTTATAACTAATCATCCCGTTATTTCCAACTTAAATAACGGAAATTGGTTACGATTGAGAACTCAGCACTTCCTGTTCACAATCTTTTCTCTCAATTCTCAAATGCGCAGTGCGCATCGAGACAAAATGCTTTATAAAAAGTTTTCGATAAAGGCATAAAGTTTCCTTTTGAAAGTTTCCACATTGTGTCGCATTAGTTTCATCTAAACCGCCATACAGCATCTCCCAGGTGCACTTCCTGGCAACTGGAATTAAGAAAAAAATAAAAAAATTTAAATATGAAAAATATTATAATTCCTCAGAATACAATTTATTTAATTTATTTCTAATGAGATACAAATTAAATATTTTGTTTTCTAAATTTAGAAAAATAGGTGAATACAAAAGGAATAGAAAGCAACACCAATAAAGAGGTGCCTACTATAATCTTCTTTCTAAACATTTTCTTTTTTTGTATCTCTTTTAACTCTTTCAACTTTTCATCACCTTTTCTGTAAATCTCTTTTCGTTTCTCTCTTTCTTCTAAAAATTTTTTATCTTTAATAACAAAAGTTTGCTCAATATCATTTGTCAGAATAATATAAAAACGATCAATTCCGTTTGTTACGTCATCATCAATATAAAAACTTCTTACAAGTTCTTTTCTTCCATCGGGCCATGTTATCCACATTTTTTCTCTCCGGCCCTCATCATCCCACTCGAAAGTAGCTTCAGGATATACTTCGTTTGTGTTTAATGTTTCCAAGTTGGATTCATTATTCGTTTGTGCAATAGAGATATTGCTGAATAAAAAAATTATATATATAATATATAATTTTCTAATATGTTTAATAAACAATATTAAAAACATATTTATAAATATACACTTTTTACGGAAAAGCAACATCAGTTGTATAGCATTTGTTTTCTTCTGAACATATATTTGGAGAAAAGCATACATTTGCAGCCTGACAGATATTTTTTATACAAGTATTTTCATCACATCTATTATATTCAGAACAATAATTAAGACTTACACAAGTATTAGATTCTTCACAAATATTTTTATCTGTACACGTATTTCTAGAGCATGTATCATTATCACAACTTTTATTGTTTTTTACACATCCTGATGATGCTTCTGCTATAAAAGACTTTCCCAAAACAGCACCCCCGATTCCAAAAGTGAGCGCTCGAAAGAACCACCGACGAGTCCCAGTCATAGGATAGTTCTGTGCTTCTTGTTGAACAATCGCTTCCAGCTTTTGTGAAAGCTCATCTATCTTTTTATTTTCTTTCATTTTATGTTTTAGTTAGTTGTTTTTACTCTTTATACCGTTATTACTAACTTGAATAACGGAAATCAGTTATGATTGAGAAATGAGCACATCCTGTTCACAATCTTTTCTCTCAATTCTCAAATGCGCAGTGCGCATTGAGACAAAATGCTTTATAAAAAGTTTTCGATAAAGGCATAAAGTTTCCTGTTGAAAGTCTCTACATTGTGTCGCATTGGTTTCATCCAAACCGCCACACAGCATCTCCCAGGAGCACTCTCGGCATTCAGCGTGGGTCTTTCTTTTCAACACAGCGGTCACCATCTCGACTAAATTATTCTTTAGCTCTTCCAAACTTGATTTTGAAAGAGTATCAATTGTTGTCCAATTTTTCGCCAAAGAAGGGGTTTGCAAAAAATATCCGACATTTCCCCCTCTATCTATATTCAATCTTATTGTCCTGGGCTGATTAAGTTCCTTGTGCCAAGCCCCTACCCTTGTCTGCATTGCCAATCCTGCCAACGGTTCAATCACTGAATCATAACAGTGATATTTCTGGTAGCAACGAACTAAAAGCTCCGCGTAATCTGACGCATCGGGTAAGGCGGGAAATCCGGGGTCGAACCGATAGAAAGGATTTTCTGAAACAAGGGGCAAAGAAAAACCAGAGGAATAATTTTCATAAAGCAAGTCTGGCAATAATAACTCGACCTTTGAGATATTTTCTCCATGCACATACCACTCAATTGGGCAACTAAATCCCATTTGTGACAATTGTCCCAGCACATTTTTCTGAATTTGTGATAATGCAGAGGAGGGAGATTCCCCTAACCAACCGGCTGCATAGCGAATGCGCATTCCCAAATTAAAAAGTTCCTCCATCTCTTTTTCGTCAAAAGAGGAAAAGGGTGCAATAAATTCGACATGATAACTGCGAGGATTCTCCGATTTTTCTCGCAAATGTTTTATCATTTCTCTAACTCTCCCCCAGTCTTGTGGTGGAGAAGTAGAATGAATCATTAGATGGGACAACATTTTTCCTGAGAAAAGGTCGGACAATTTCAACAGAGATTCCTCTACAGTTGTGTTTTGGACGAGTTCAAAAGGTAAATGAATTATAAAACGAAGGGGATCGTTGACAGAAGGGGCTGGTGCCTCTAAAAAAGATCTAGCTTGGTTAATGATCGACTCAACACTTAATTCTTCCGATGGGCACACATCACAAACAATATTTAATGACCTATCGAAGAATCGAATCTCCTGGTTTTTTGAAAGAGATTCCGTAAGTCCAATTTGCTGAAACTGTTTCTGTAATAGCTCTGTTTTCATCATCTTTTATTTCTCTTTGCGATTCTGCATATCCTTTTTCTCTGTCTCCCCGTAAAAATGTTTCATGAACAACGGGTTTTTCTCAGCATAGAGGACATCATGCACCCGTTGAGCAACTTTTGCCCATATTCGCGCTATCCGGCAACCATTGGGATGCATCAAGAAGACGTCACCCATTTCTTCCAAGTTTTCCGCCGGGCACCCTCCGAAACAAAAAAATCTGGCGATACAATCCTGGCAGTCATTCTTAACTTTCTCTGTTTGATTGCGACTATCTAACTGAGCCCGCACGGAAGAATCAAAGTTTTCATATATATTTCCAATCCTCCAATGTCCTTCTGCAGCTTTATTCCAACGATGGCATGGCCATATATTCCCATGGATATCAATCAAAACCATTCCCCGCCCTGCACCGCACGAGATTTTTGCACGTTCCTTTTTGACAATTCCTTTTATTCCTTCTTCTATCCCCTTCAACTCAAGTTGATTTCCTTTTCTCAGTTCTTCGATGAATAGATTACCGAGCTCCTCACACTGATTTTCTAAAATAGCTAAAGACCTGGAATCCCATTTACTGGTTTCCCCAGCAACGAAAGCAATTTTCCAATATCCTAACGATCGGAAATAATGAAAATTTTTTATAAGGGTTCCTGCTCCGTCTGGAACTACTGTACTTCGTGCCGTGGTATGAGGCGCATAAGCTAATATCTTGGGAACGGCTTGTTCCACGAGGTGCGAAGATTTCCCTCCTGAAACTGTTGGTCGGTTTCTATCTTGAACTTCAGGAATTCCATCGATTGAGGTATGAAAACCCATTCCCCACTGACGCCAAAAATCAACAACCTCGTCTGTTACAAGGGTTCCATTAACTGTGGCGCCAAAAGTCATGTTCTTTCCCATTTGCCACGCACGCCGTCTGCCAAACGGAACTCTCTTCTTTATTAATGAAAAACGTACCAGTGGCTCTCCTCCCATAAAATTTACATGAACTTTTTTGACAGGACCAGAGGCATGCAATAACCAAACGAGTGCATCAAAGGCGACCCGTTCCGGCATATGCTCATTCCATTTTTCTTTAAAACAGTATACACATCTTAAGTTACAGGCCACCGTCAAGTCGATGTCTATTGATGTAACAAGTGTTCCCTGTGACACTGTATCTAAACTGGGACATCTTCTTTCACGAGGACCAGAAGATGCGTCAATCAGTGTTTTCATAATATTCCCACTCACAGCTGGCAAAATTCATTAATCAAGCATTCTGGAAAACAAAAAGCGTACACAGCCAGAGAACAAATTTGACTCCCTTCATAGGGCGGCCACTCAGAATGCTTTTAATCAAATAGAAGGCGACTCCCAACTTGACGATGGAAATCATCACTAAAAGATATTTCGCCTTTATGAAGAAGAAGACCGGATCAACCGCATTCATATAAGGATGCGAGAAATCAAAAGAGAGCTTCATGATTGCTGACACAACGAAAGCCAATATGCAGAAGCAGAGATAAGCATGAACCATAAAACTTCTCAGCTTTCCCATTCTTGGCGCTGAAAAAGCTGAAGCTTCTAAGCCTTTTTCCTCTACAGGGCTATTCATGATAAAATTTCAAAACTCCGGGAATTTTACCAGTTCGCCCCTGGGGCATCAATGCGAAATATGAAATATTATCGTTTTTTTGTTTTTTTATTCCTCTTTAATTTTCAGGTGTTTGCGGATGAATTCGCGCATCAGTTGGTAGTGGTGGCGGCCGGCGAAGGCGTGGGCCGTGCGTGGATAGACCATCTGGTCAAACTGAATCTGAGCATTTTGCAGAGCCAGCGCAAAGCGCCAGGTGTTGGCCGGATGGACGTTGTCATCCAATTGACCATGTACCAGGAGGAGTTTGCCGTGCAGGTCGGCCGCTTTGGTGGTGACATGCGAGATTTGATAGCCTTCGGGGTTGTTCTGCGGCGTATCCATATAGCGCTCGGTGTAGATGGAGTCGTAGTCGCGCTCGCTGGTGACGGAGCCGCCGGCGATACCTGCGCAAAAGAGGGGGTAGCGGGTCATCATCCAGAGGGTCATGCTGCCTCCATAGCTGTAGCCGCTCAGGCCGATGCGCTCTTTATCGACGAAGGGGAGTGAGCCGAGCCAGCGAATCGCTTCGGCCAGGTCGCTCCCTTCGCTCACGTACATCTGGTGGAAGCAGGGCCAGGCGGATTGGGCGCCTTTGCCGCTGGCGACGCGCGGATCGGCATAGAAAGCGATCACCCCCTCGGCAGCCAGCGATTGATCGGAGGTGCGTCCGCCGCCCCAGTTATCGCGGATGCTCGGCATCTCGGGGCCGCCATAGATGGCCATCCAGACGGGGTATTTCTTCTGGGGATCGAAATCGGGCGGCAGAATCCAGGCGGCTTCCATTTGGCCGCCATCCTCCAGAGTGATGGAGAATTGCTCGGATTTGCCCCAGCGGTACTCCTCCAGAGCGTAGACCGGGTTGGAGTGGAGGGTGCGCAGGAGTGAGGCGCCATCGGTCGCGCGCAGAAGAGAGCCGCCCGGTGAGCGGCGGCTGGACCAGGAGTCTGCAAAGAGCTTGTGATTGGGGCTGAGCGAGACTGAGTGCGAGCCGCGCTCCCAACTGAGGCGCTCCAGGGCGCCGCTCTGCCAATTGACGCGGTAGAAGTTTTCGGCGATCAGGTTGTCGCGCGTTCCCATAAAGTAGAGCCACTTGGCGTCTTCATCGGCGGCAATGAGACTACGGACCTCCCAGTGACCGCTGGTGAGCGTTTTGACTCCCTCGGAGTCTTGCGGGGTGAGCGCCTGGCCGGTGAGGGCTTTGGGGTCATAGTGGTAGATGTGGCTATAGCCTTCGCGCGTGCTGGTGCCGAGCCAGGTGCCGTCGGAGAGGAAGAAGGGGCCCAGAGGCGGTTCAATCCAGGCCGGGGTGGAATCGCGGAACTGTTTCTTGCCATCGACCCAGAAATCGAGCCAGGTCTGGGCGCGGTCCTGAATGATGTACCACGGTTTATTATCGGCGGTGAAGCCGGCACGGCTGATGAGATAGCCCTCCGGATCATAATCGCTCAGGTTCATCCAGCGGGGAGTGCCGCCGGTGGCTCTGACGACGCCCAGGGTGACGCGCGGGTTGGGCTCGCCGGCTCTGGGGTAGCGGGTGGAGATGACCCGTTGCGGATCGGCAATCTCGTCAATCAGGGTGAAGACGGGGACCATGGATTCATCGGAGCGGTAGAAGATGAGCTGGCGGGAATCCGGACTCCACCAGTAAGCCTGCCAGTTGCGGCTGTAGATTTCTTCAAAGTAGACCCAACTGGATTTGCCGTTCAGGATGGTATCGGATCCATCCCGGGTGAGGGCCCGCGGGGTGCCTTCCTCCACATCGACGACCCAGAGATTATTGGCCGAGACGTAGGAGAGGAAGCGTCCATCGGGGCTGAAGCGGACCAGTTCCTTGGGTTCGGGGCTGTGGGTGAGGCGGCGTGCCGCGGAGCCATCCAGTTTGACGTAGTAGAGATCATTGTCGCGGTTCACCCATTGGGCGGAGTGGCGGGAATCCATCTGGGAGAGGTTGAGAGAGAATGTGCCCATGGATTCGAAGGCGGGGAATTTCTTGAGCTCTCTCCAGTCGCGCTCGGTGGTGAGGGGGCCCAGGATTTTGCCGGTGCGCGCCTCGATAATGCAGAGGGTATCGCCGGCGAACTCGGGCCAGTAGCGCTGCTGGATGTATTCTTCGGCATCACCGAAGCGGGGTTTCTGGAGCCAGGCCGCAGGCATCGATTGAGCGCCGCCGAAATTGGGGAGGCTCCAATCCTGGACCGCATCGAAAGTGATGGTTTGGCCGAAGGTGCGCTCTGAGGCCGGCAGCCGTGCGGCAACTGTCTTTAAGCTGCGCGGGTCCAGGGGGAAGCTCTCGGCCTGCAGGGCGGCATTGGCCTCTTCGGAGAGCTCCTCCGCTTTTTTGGTTAGAATCCAACTGCCTGCGCTCAGCATCCGCTCGGTGCCGTCGGGGAGCTCCAGCAGAATATCCTCCACGAGGACTTCGGCGGAGAGTCCGGCCTCCTGGTAATACTCCAGGCGGCTTTGCTCCCGTGATTTCAGGAGATAGGCTTCCTGGGCCAGAGAGCCGGGTAGCAGGTGGAAAACGAGAGTGAACAAAAAGAGCGCGCGGAGGGCGCTCCTGCAGAAATGGAACCGTACAAAATTCTTCATGGGGTTGATTTTAGCGGAGAGTCCCAGTCGGTGAAAGAATAAAATGGGAGGTAAGGCCGGAATGATGGGGGAATTATTTATTTTTGAAATATACCTACTGATCAGTGAATAAATTTTCTACCGCCACGTCTAATAAAATGTGTGGGGAAGCCCCCAGGGTTGAAAGTGGAAAAACCCCGTAGAAGGTTCCCCAAAAGAGATTAACCGTAAAACTGGAAAGGCAGAAAAATGAAGAAGATATTTGGAAAGAAAATGGTAGTGGCAGCACTTTTGGCGGGGATATTTGCCGGAGCGCCGCTGATGGCTCAGGCGCATGGCCCCAAGCCGGCACCACCGCACAAAGCAGTGAGCAAAGCGGCACCCCCACAGATGAATAAACCCAGGGCAGTCGCGCTCAAGCCGTACAATCCGCCGCGCAGCCCGGCTCGGCACAAAGCAGTCCGGCCGGTTTATGTGGCTCCGCCGCGGGTGGTCTACGCTCCTCCGGTAGTGGTTTTGCCGCCAGCGCCACCACCTCCGCCGCCACCGCCTCCCGCACCTCGTGGCTATGAGTGGAGAATGCTGGGGGGTAACTGGCTCCTGGTCAATCTGGGCGG
>JAGVTF010000163.1 GCA_019136955.1 Verrucomicrobiota bacterium | reverse complement strand
TGCTGCAATTTTGGAACGCGTGTTGACCGATGTCGGTCACGCTATAGGTTATGGAGCCGTTTGTGACCGAGTCAGGAATCACAACCGCTCCGGAGGGAACAGATTCTGATTGTTTTGCTACCGAGACGGTGCCTGCCGTTCCTTCTTCGGTCAGAACGGTGTATTTGAAGTTGTTATCGGTAAAAATATCGCCCACGGCGGCCTCTGATTGATTTGCGCTTAGCAGGAAGGCCAGGGCAATGAGGGTTACGAGACCACATTTAAGAGTGTTCTGAGAACGCTGAACTATATTCTTTTAAGAGTGTTCTGAGAACGCTGAACTATATTCTTTTTCATGATGATTTCTCGGTTTTTAGAGGGAACAGGTTGCCTTGTCAAAACATGTCCGGAGTCTATTATTTTGTAAATCAACCTGCAAGTAAAAATTTCAGAATAACCTTGATGCGAGCCCTTTCGGTGCGCATATTTTTGAGGCGGTGCGGAAAGGCGGTTTTTGGCAAGAAAAAGCTTTTTAAACTGCTCCCAATGGGCTAAGCTTCTGGGGACAGATGCGCTCCAGGGGTCTTTGAGAATTCAGGAAAGAGGGGCGCCCCAAGAAAAAGAATATTGAGAGGATAAATAATGCAACGTCGTGATTTTTTTAAGTTGTCCGCGATGGCCGGTTTGGCCGCCGCGTTAACGCCTGCCGCCAGAGCTTTTACGATTCCCGATCCGGCCCAGAAGGCCGTATTGAAGATATCGACCCAGGAGGGAGTGGTCCCCGGTGGCAGTTTGAAAGAGAAGTTTGACTTTATGGAAGCCAACGGCATTGTCGGTTTTGAGCCCGGCGGTGGCGGTTTGGCCGGCCGCGTGGAGAGTCTCAAGGAGGCCTTGAAGGGTCGCAACATCAAGGTCAGCGCTATTTGTGCCGGCTTCAGAGGCGTGCCGATGTCCAAGGATAAAGCGGTTCGCGAAGAGGCTGTCGAGAGCATCAAAGAGATTATGACGGCGGCGGCGGAGCTCGGTTCCACCGGTGTGATTGCCGTGCCCGCGTTCAATAACCAAAATGGTCTGGAGAACAAAGAAGGCCGCGAAGTGCTGGTCAAGGATGTCCTGCCGCGTCTGGGTGAGCATGGCGTTAAGGTCGGTACACGTGTAATTTTGGAGCCGCTCAACCGCGGTGAGGCGTTCTTCCTTCGTCAGGTGGCCGATGCAGCCTCCATTTGCCGTGATGTCAACAGCCCCGGCGTGGCGCTGATGGGTGACTTCTGGCACATGACCTGGGAGGAGACCTCTGACTTTGCAGCGTTCGTGGCCGGTGCCAAATGGCTGTGGCATGTCCATATCGCCAGCCGCAAACAGCGCCGGATGCCCGGTGAAGATGGCGAAGCCGATAACTACGTGGATGGTTTCCGTGGGTTAAAAGCCGTTGGCTACCAGCACTATATAAGCTTTGAGTGCGGCTCCACCGGTCCCAGAGAGCAGACCATACCGGCTGCCTGCAAGCTGATTCGCGAGCAGTGGGAACAGGCCTAGAGGCTTACGCTGTTTAAGAGCGAAATAGAGAGCAATAAAGTTTTCGCTATTCATGGTTTCTCACGGGCGGCTCTGCTTTGATTCGGGGCCGCCCTCTCACACTTATATTGATGCAAACCCGTGATCTGCCTATAGGCGTCTTTGATTCGGGGATTGGCGGGCTCACCGTGGTTCGGCAAATCCGGAACCTCCTGCCCAACGAAGATATCCTTTACCTTGGAGATACGGCGCGAGTGCCTTACGGGACGAAATCGCAGGAGACGGTGGTCCGCTTCGCCTGCGAGGATGCCCGGTTCCTGGTGGAGAAGGGGGTTAAGGCGGTCGTCGTGGCCTGCAATACCGCTTCGGCCTGGGCTCTGCCGGCTTTGGAGCAGCGATTTGGGCTGCCGATTGGCGGGGTGATCTTGCCCGGGGCCGAGGCCGCCCTCATTGCCAGCCACAATAAACGGGTGGGGGTGATCGGCACCGCCGCAACGGTCCGGAGCCAGGCCTACAGAGAAGCGATGCTGGAGCGATCCCCCAATGCGCGGGTCTTTGCCCAGGCCTGTCCTCTGCTGGTCCCTTTGGCTGAAGAGGGGTGGTTCAACCATCCGGTGACGCTGAAGGTGCTTGAGGAGTACCTGACCCCTTTGATGATTGAGCAGATAGATACGTTGATCCTGGGCTGCACCCATTATCCGCTTTTCAAACGGACGATCTTGAGAGTGCTCCGGCAGATAGCGCCGCACCCGATCCATCTGGTGGATTCGGCCGAGAGCTGCGCCGTACATGTCCGGCGGCGGCTGGCGGAGCTGGAGCTGCTCACTTCATCCGCAAGCCTGGGGCAGATACATCCCTTCGTGACGGATGAGCCGAGCCGGTTTTCCCGGATGGCCAGGCAGTTCCTGGGGGTTCCCATCAGGGAGCCGGAGCTGGTACAGCTCAGGGAGCTGCGGCCCGAGTGAAGCCTTGGCACAGAGCGTGGCGACGGGGTTTTGATTTGATTTTCAGCATATAAAGGAGTAGGCTTAGGGAGTATGAAAAAGAAAGTACTGGTAGTTTTGGCGGGCTGTGGAGTCCGCGACGGCTCGGAAATACAGGAATCGGTGGTGACGCTTCTGGCGCTGGACCGTGCCGGCGTGGAGGCGGTTTGCGCGGCCCCCAATATCACCTCATCCCAGTGCGTGGACCACTTCCGCGGGACCGTGACCCAGGAGAGCCGCAACGTGCTGACGGAGTCCGCCCGCATCGCGCGTGGAGAGATCGTCCCGCTGGGGCAAATCAAACCAGCGGAGATCGACGCGGTGGTTCTGCCCGGTGGGCTCGGCGTGGCGACGAACTTGAGTAATTTCCATACCGCCAAAGAAGAGGCAACCGTGGAGCCGACTCTCAAGAACTTGCTTCTCACCGTACAGGCAGCCGGTAAACCGCTCGGCTTCCTCTGTCTGGCACCGGTGATCGCGGCTATTCTTTTTGGAGCGCAGGGGCTCCGCTACACGATTGGAGATGATGAAGAGCTGGCCGCCAAACTGGCCCGATACGGTGCCCAACATGTCAATTGCGCCCCCACCGATGCCGTGACCGATGCCAAACTCAAGATCGTGACGACTCCGGCCTTCATGCTGGCAGAGCGGTTGAGCGAGCTCGAAACCGGCGTTGATAAGCTGGTGAGCGAGTTGTTGAAACTGGCCTAGACTCTCCTCAGCGTGCAGACATCCGCCCCAGAGGCTACAGTGACAGTGATTATCCCGGCACGGCCGGGGGCCTCAGAGGTGCCTGCGGCGGTGGCGGCCCGAGCGCTTGATTACCCGGAGGAGCTCCTGGAGGTATTGGTGGCGCGTGGGGCCCAGCCCTCGGCTCAGCGCAATCTGGCTTTGCGGCAGGCGCGCGGGGAGCTGATCTATTTTCTGGATGACGATTCGCTTCCGCCACCCGAAGCGCTTCGGCGCGGTGCGGCTCATTTCCGCGACCCGGCGGTTCAGATCGTCGGGGGGCCCAATCTCTGCCCGCCCGAGGCACCCGGGCTGGAAAAGATTTTTGCCTGGACGATGGCCAGTTGGATTGCGTTCGGCCCCAGCCGTGCCCGCTATGCCCGGGTGGGGCGGACCCGTCCAAGCTCGGAAAAGGAGCTCATTCTCTGCAATCTCATGGGGCGCAGGGAGACGCTTCTGCGCCACGGCGGCTTTGACGAATCACTCTACCCGAACGAGGAAAACGCCCTGATGGATGAGATCGAGAAAGAGGGGGGCCGCCTGGTCTATGATCCCGATTTCTGGGTCTATCGCCGTCCACGCCGGACGTTCAAAGCTTTCTGTAAAATGCTGATGACCTATGGCCGCGGCCGCGCCGAGCAGTTCCGCCTGCATCCGGGGTGGGGCTCGGTTCTGAATCTGGTGCCTCCGGCCTTCTGCCTTTTCCTTTTGGCGACGCCGTTCCTGGGGTTCTGGAGCGCACCGGTCTGGGGGCTCTATTTCCTGCTGCTTTTGGGGCAAACGCTTTCAGTGGGGGAAGGTTTCAGGAAAGCGGGAGTCTTCCCTTTGCTTTTTCTGACGCATCTCCTTTATGGAATCGGCTTCTGGAAGGGACTTTTCACCCGGCCCCGGCCACGCTCGCAATCGGTCTACGAAGCCTTGGAAATCGAGCGCAAATAGAGCAGCCGGAAGAGTATCCGAATGGATGACTCCGTTGTAGCCTAGGAGCTGGAGCTCTTCTTTTTGAAGTGACGCTGGAAGGATTCGTGCAGGCTGCCCATCCGGTAGCCTTCCATATCCAGGCAGACATGCGTGTAGCCGATCTGGATCATCTTTTCGGTAACCTTGTCGAAAAGCGAGGGATCGGCGCAGAACTTGAGCAGCTCGGAGGAGCCGACTTCCAGACGGGCCAGCGGGCCTGTGGAGACCTCATGATGCCGGACGCGCAGAACTTCAATCCCCAGAGAATGGAGGAATGCCTCGGCATCTTCGATCATCTTCAGTTTTTCGATCGTGATGGAGTAGCCAAAAGGGATGCGGCTGGAGAGGCAGGCCATGGCCGGCTTCCTGGCGGTGGGGAGGCCCAGTTCGCGTGAGAGCTCGCGTATCTGCTTTTTGGTGACGCCGAGCTCCAGGAACGGTGAGCGGACTCCGAGCTCGCGGGCGGCGGCGCTGCCCGGGCGGTAATCGTGGACATCATCGGCGTTTTGGCCATCCAGTACGTAGCGCAGCCCCTCGAATTTGGCGATATCGGTAAAGTGAGTGAAAATATCGCGCTTGCAATAGTAGCAGCGGTTATGGGGATTGGAGATGAAATCGGGGTTATTAAATTCGGTGGTGGCGTGAATGTGAAGAGGGATGCCGTAGTCTTCGGCGAACTGGATTGCCTGGCTGCGTTCGCTGCGGGAGAGGCTCGGTGAATCGGCGATGACGGCCAGCATCTTGAGCCTCGGGGTCCGCCTGGCGATGACGGCCAGAAGGCTTGAATCCACACCGCCGCTGTAGGCGACCAGGACGCTGCCGTAGGAGGCCAGGTGAGTCGTTATTTTTTCCAACAATACCTCATTATTTTGGTTCATTCTTTACCTCTTCGACTATGATTTTTATCCCTTCCAGGCGAATGATTCTGACCGTTGCGCCTTTCTCGATTCCCTCACCGCCGGTGATCGCATCCAGAAGCTGACCCTCCACCTTGATTTTTCCGCAGGAGTAGAGCCGCGTGACGGCGACCCCGGTTTTGCCGACCAGCTCCGGCTGGAGCTCTTCGCCGGCATCGCCGCCGATCGTACGCTCGGAGATGAAAATCCTGGCCAGAAAAGTCTGCGGGAAAAAACGTATCCAGAGAACCCCCGCCGCAACCAGGGCCAGAATGGAGCCCAGCAGTACCCAGGAGCCAACCTGAGCGCCATACTCATGAAACGAAGAAACGACGCCGACCCCAAGCAGGATGATGCCGGCAATGCCCGCAACCATCCCCGGCAATATCGTCTCGAGGATGATGAGCAGGATTCCGACTCCAATGGCAACGGTCACAAACATATTGCTGCAAACGAATATAGCGCAAAAGATTCTTCCAAGGAAGAGTAAAATCGCTGAAACCCAGCACAGACTTACGCGGGATTTAAAGAGAGTTGAGAGGAGAAAAATGTCCGGCAAAGGGATAAATGGAATCCACCCGCCCCCGTGGGGATACATACGGAACGCCAAAACGGCCCATTCACACCTCACCCAATGGGACAGATATGTTCATCCTCCACCGGTGTGTTTCATGCTCTTCGCATCCGGAGGATGCGCATTCTCTGGGTATGCGGAGCATACCCATCTCATAGCCAGGGGTCTTCAGACCCCTGGTACGCACCCCCCCCACGAGAAACACGACCCCAGAGGGGTCGCATCCCATTCCCTGTTAAATACAATTCGTGTAAATTCGTGATTTTTTTGATGCCCTTTTTATTGGACGGGATTGATTATTTGAGGTGCCTGGCTGCGACCCCTACGGGGTCGGGTGGGGATTTTTCTCTCATCCTTACCAGGGGTCTGAAGACCCCTGGCTATGGTATGGCATCCCTACGGGATGCTTAAGAATGGCATGCTCCGCATACGGTAGAGAAGGATATTTGGGCGGCATCCCTGCGGGATGCTTGAGAATGGTATGTTTCCTGGTACACCGCTTCCAGAAATCCGCTTCCCAATTCAGAATGAACCGCCATAGCTGCGCCGATAACAGCATAAGTCTGCTCGTCTCTTTTTGAAAAACCTGTATACATTCTTTTTCTTATTTACACTTTTTATTCCACCCGTCGAGCTTCGTCAAAACAACCCAATAAATCAACCCTAAAATAATCTGCGTTCATCTGCGTAATCTGCGGTTAAAAAATACGGTTATCTCCCTTTTCACTTGCACGGTGCGGGTTTGGGCTCTACATTATGGAACTATGAAGAAGTTTTATTCTTTATGTGTCGCGGCGCTGGCTCTGAGCTTGAGCTTATCCGGCGTGCTGGCGGACAAAATCGGCGATAAAGCCAAGCCCCTGAACATCTCCGAGTGGGTGAAAGGTGCGACGGCCGAAGCCCCCGTAGATGTCACAGACGGCAAGAATGTCTATGTCGTCGAGTTTTGGGCCACCTGGTGCGGCCCGTGCAGAACCTCCATTCCTCACCTGACCGAATTGCAGAAAAAGTATAAGGATAAGGGTGTCGTGTTTGTGGGCGTCTCCAATGAAACGCTCGAGAAGGTGCAGCCTTTTGTCGAGGAGCAGGGTGAAAAAATGGAATATGTCGTCGCCCTGGACAAGGAGAACCTCACCAATCAGGATTACATGAGAGCTTACGGGCGGAACGGTATCCCGTGCTCTTTCATCATCAACAAGAAGGGGCAGATCGTCTGGGTCGGCCACCCGATGACGATGGATAAACCGCTCGAAGAGATCGTCGCCGGCACCTTTGACCTGGCCGCCGCCATCAAGGCCGATGAGATGCGCGCCAAAATAGCTGACTTTGGCAACCTGTTGAGGGAAAAGGACCCGCAGGCAAAAGAGACCGCCAATGCTTTGCTCAAGGAAATCGGTAAAAACGCTGATCTCTTGCGGCAGGTGGTCGACGTTTGCTACCAGGCAGGAGAACTTGAACTGCTCGATAAGGTGCTCGACCAGCTTGCCAGCGTGGATGAAGCCTCGGCTCAGCAGGCGAAGAACCTGCGTGCGCAGTTTGAATCTCGGAGGCTCTCCATCAAGTTCAGAAACGCTTTGAGCGATGAAGATGAAGCCGCCCTCAAAGCGCTCCAGAAGGATGTTCTGGAGAAACTCAAAGGCGATGCCCGTGCTCTGGTCAGCTTTGCCTACGAGATGGGTATGCAGCCGAACGCGAAATCGCAGCTTCCTTTTCTGATTAGCCTGCTGGATGAGGCTGATAAGGTGGAAGGCGAGCCGCTGCAGCCCTCGCCCGAGTTCTTCCGCGCCGTGGTCTATTACCGTGCCGGAGAAATCGAGAAAGGCGATGCCAGCGCCAGGAAAGCACTGGAAGCCATCACCGATGAAGCTTCAAAGAAACAGTTGGGCGATTACCTCAATTCGATGAAACCGGCCGCGGCCGAAGTAAAAACCGAAAAAGCTGAGTAAAACGCTCTGAAGATATTCAGAATGATGCAGGGGCCCGCTATGGGCTCCTGTATTTTTAACACGTCTGCGAGAATCTGCGTCATCTGCGGTTAAAGACTGAGCTGCGGACTAAATATTCCCCGGAGATATCCCTGTACCGTTTTCTTACTGAAAAAACTTGCAAAGGTTTTTTTTCATTGGCAGACTGTTCGCCGTGCTGTGCCAGAGTAGCTCAGCGGTAGAGCAGGGGACTCATAAGCCCTTGGTCGGGGGTTCGATTCCCTCCTCTGGCACCACTTTCTCTTCTTCCTCCCTCATCCCCTTTTCGCTGCGCATCGTGTTGAGGCAATGCGTGAAGTAAGGTGTTAATAAAAAAAATAAAAAAAACGCTTGCATAATTTCAGAAGTGTGATAACCTATTTGTTGGTGGATTAGGGGATACTTCTATCTGTAGAGGCGTAGGATTATGACTGTCTTTAGAAGAGTCAAAAAGAAAGCAGCCGCATCTGTTCGGTTAATGCCGAGGCCGAGACGATGGTGCTCTTGGTTCTGACGTTGGAAAGAGGTCG
>JAGVTF010000155.1 GCA_019136955.1 Verrucomicrobiota bacterium | reverse complement strand
TCTCCCGCGCCATAGCGGTGGCGGGCGGTTACTCCACCTTTGCCTCCAAGAAGCGGGTGCGGGTGACCAGCGCCGATGGAACGCGTTCGCGCCGTGTGAATGCTCGCGAAATTGAACGGGATTCTTCTAAAGATTTTCCGATCATGCCCGGGGATATCATCGATGTGCCCAAGCGCTAGCGTATTTACCTTAGCTCGGGGTGGAAGAGTAATCATACATCCATGATAGAGCTTCGAATTTTAAGCGGGAAAATGGCGGGCCAGTCAGTCGTGGCGCGTCATTTTCCTTTTTTCGTGGGGCGCGCTCCCGATTGCGATCTTTCTCTATTGGAAGATGGCCTCTGGGATAAACATCTGGAGTTTGCGCTTGATGAGGATCGTCTGCTTGTCCGGACCGTCGGGCCGGGAGAGCTGGAGGTGAATGACCGGAAGGTCTCCCAGGCTTTTCTGCGCCTGGGCGATTCCATCCGCCTGGGAAGCCTTCGGCTGGAATGCTGGAGCAGCCCAATGGAGCAGCACTCCCTCAAGTGGATGGAGTATGCCCTTTGGTTGGGCACGGGCTTGTTGATCTTGTTTCAACTGTTGATCCTTCTGGGTCTGGCATCGTTAAGCTGAAGAGGCTGGCTCTGCGCTGGCGTTTATCCCCGTTGCCCCGCGAGCTGCCCTGGAAAACTCGAAAGAGCAGGAGATGAAATATGATTGATGCGCATAATCATCTATACAGTTTAAAAGAGTTTGAAGATATCCCCAGTCTCATGAGGCGCGCGCGCCAGGCAGGTATCATGAGGATGCTCTGCAATACAGCCAGAGAGAGTGACTGGGAAGAGACCGCCCACCTGATGGAGCTCTACCCGGGCGAAATCATCGGCGCCTTTGGGATTCATCCTTGGTATGTAAAGGAGACTGAGTCCGGCTGGATGGAGCGGCTGGCTTCCCGGCTCGGGCGTTACCCGGAAGCAGTGATCGGAGAAACGGGTCTGGATTTTCACCATCATCCGGAAAGCGCAGCGCTTCAGGAAGAGTTTTTCCTGGAGCACTTGAAGCTGGGAGCGCTTTTACGGCGCCCCGTCTCGATACATTGCGTTCGCTCCTGGGAGGGGCTCCTGGGAGTGTTCAAAAAAATTCCTCGCAAAGCTCTGCCTCCGGCCCTGCATTTCCACGCCTACAATGGCGGCAAAGAGTTATTGGAAAAACTGCTGGGCCTGGGCGGCTGGTTCTCCTTTGCCGGAACGGTGCTCTACGAAAAGAACAGGCGTGGACGCGAGGCCCTGCAACAGCTCTTCCAAATGCGCCCAGACCGACTTCTATTGGAAACCGATGCGCCGGACCTCCCTGCGCCTGAACCGTACCGCATGGGGCTTCTGAAAGACAGTAGTGGCAGGGGACGAAGCGAGCCGGCCGATTTACGGCTTATTCTGGGCGGGGTGAGTGCCTTCCTGCAAGTAGAGGAGGAAGAGCTTGAAGAGCAGATTGAGGCCAATTTTGAAATTTTTTTGAAGGTGGGCAATGTCTGAAGAGGAGTGTGGCGAGGCACGCTTTGATCGCTTTTACCGAATGGTCGGTAAAACAGGGCTAAACCGCCTCCAAAGTGCACGAGTCGCGCTCATCGGTATGGGTGCCGTCGGGAGCTTTGCCGCCGAGGCTCTGGCGCGCAGCGGCGTGGGTCATCTGCAGTTGGTCGATTTCGATATTCTGGAGCTGAGCAACATCAATCGGCAGTTGATTGCATTGGAGTCCACCCTTGGCCGAAAAAAAGTGGAGGTTGCCCGCGAGCGTCTGCTTGATATCAACCCTGATTGCCAGGTGGAGGCGCTGGAGCTCAAAGTCGAGAGAGCTGAAGATGTTCAGCAAGTGCTCCAAAGCGAGCCGGAAATTATTCTCGATGCCATCGATACCCTCTCAGCAAAGGCGCTCCTGATTGCAGAGGCGCTGAAAAGGAGCTTCACGCTCTACTCAAGCATGGGCGCTGCGCGGCGGCAAGACCCGACCCAGGTGCGCACCGCTCTATTGGGAGAGGTCACGGGGTGTCCGATGGCCCGAGCTTTGCGCCGCGAGTTTAAAGAGCTGGGAATTTATCAGGAAGTTTCCTCTCGGCTCGAGTGTGTTTACAGCCGCGAAAAGCCTGCTCCCTCTGCCGCAGAGCAGCAGGGCAGGGAGGGTAGAGGAGACCGTATGGCCGAAGCCGCCAAAGCGCCACTGCCCAGCTCAGCGGTCGTGACCGGTGTTTTTGGTCTCTGCTTGGCGAATCTGGCGATTCAAAGAATCTTACAATCCTGAAGGGTCATCAAGGAAGAGCCAGGGAAGCGAAAATTCTTTGAAAAGCTCTTCGGCCAGCGCCTGCACGCCGAAAGACTCGGTCTTGTAGTGGCCGCCATAGATCACATTGATCTTGAGCTCCTGAGCGCTTACCCAGGTCCAGTGCGGGCCTTCGCCGGTGATGTAGGTATCGATCCCCTCCAGGTGCGCATCTGCGGTTTCCTCACCGGCACCGCCGGAGACAATCCCGATTGCTTCTGAGCTCTTGGGGCCGAAGGGGAGCAGGGTACAGGGAGCTCCCAGTTTTTCTTCCAGGAGTGTTTTAAGTTTTTGGCGCTCGATTTGCCGCGTTCCCCTGATGCCGATATTCTGCCCCTTCATTTCCATGAAAGGTTGTGGATTTTCGAGCTCCAGCATCTGGGCCAGGAGGGCGTTGTTGCCGATTTGTGGGTGCGCATCCAGCGGCAGATGGACGCTGTAGAGAGCGATATCGTTTTGGATCATGTCGCGAATCATTTCATAGCGAACACCGGTCCAGGGCTGGAGGCCGCTCCAAAAGAATCCGTGATGGACCAGCATGAGGTCGGCCTTGGCCTCACAGGCCATCCGCAAGGTGTTGGGGCTGATATCGACCGCTGCGGCGACTCGGCTCACCTTGCCCGAATTGGCCACCTGCAGACCGTTCATCGCCTGGGGCCAATCTTCGATTTCCGAGACGCGTAACAAATTCTGACAATACTTGACTACTTCTTCGAGAGAGATTTCTTTCATCACTGCCCTCCAGTTTAGTCTATAGAAGGAAAAAACTCAAAGAGTAAAAACATCTTGGAAGCGGTAGCGCTTTAATGGAGAATTGGGTTTGTATGAAGAGTACATTGAGGGTGGTTCGCAAGTTCTTCAGATTCAGTCGTCAAATCATCTCTGCCGTTCTGGATTATCGGCGGAGTGTCTGGAAAGCGGGCCTGCATGAGGATTACCGCGCCAAAGCGGAGTGGCTTCAGCGCTGGAGCCGGCGGGTGCTGGATGCGCTGGATGTGGAGTGGAGCTGCGAGGGTGCGCCGCCGGAGCGGGGGATGCTGGCCTCCACACATGTGAGCTATCTGGATATATTGGTAATCGCGGCTCAACTCAAGGCGGTTTTCGTGGCGAAGAGCCAGGTGCGGCGCTGGCCGCTGGTCGGTTGGGTAACGAGTCTGGCCGGCACGCTTTATGTCTCCCGAGAGAATCGCGGGGATGTGAAACGGGTGGCCGAGGCGTTTGGGCCGGTCATAGAGCAGGGGGTGGTGGCGGTCGTTTTCCCCGAGGGCACCAGCACCGACAGCCACGAGGTGCGCCCCTTCTACTCTTCACTTTTTGAGCCGGCGGTGGCAGGCGCTTTCCCGATTACCGCGGCCTGGGTCGGCTATAAGGTGCCCGAGCCCTACAGGATTGAAAGTCACGTCTGCTTTTGGGGTGATATGGGTTTTGCGCCTCATCTGATACGTCTGATGTGCACGCCCAGTGTGAAGGCCAAACTGGTTTTTGGGCAGACCATTGAATTGCCCAAAGAGCGGAAAGAGGTGGCAAAAGCTTTGTGGGAGGATGTGATGGGAATTGCGCGAAAAGAGGGTTACCTGACTGACCATTAGGACAAAAAAACAGAAAATGGAAATAAGAAAAACCCCAGAATTTCTCTGGGGTTTTTTGTCACTTAAAACCTATGTTCCTTTGAGACGGAGCTCCTTTAGGATACAGGTGCCCAGGGAGTCATCGGCTCAGGGGCATTGGCACCGGTCAAAGGATTGACAGAGGTGCGGGTTCCTTCTTCCACCTGGTCCTGATAACCTTCTTCAAGGTAAAGATCATTGAAGCTGGGGTTGGTAACTCCACGCTCACCAATCTCTTCGCCTTCGGCGCTTGAGAAAGCATCAGGAGTAGTGGTGCGGCTGCCATAAGCAACCTGTGTGGCAATGCTGGCCTGTTCACCGGGCTGTGCAGCTGCCGGCTCTGTGGCGTTTGCAGCCAGGGTTTGTCCCGTAGAGACGGTGACCATTTCCGTGCCAACTCCGACATCCACAACGCCTCTGGTGACTGTTACAGCACCATCAGCGGAGACTGAGAATTCAGCGTTCTGGCCCTTGACGACCACGTTCTTGGCAGGAGTCTTCACCACGAAGCTGGAGGCTCCGCTCAAGCCGCTGACTTTGCCTGTTACACGGCCTGCAGCCAGGGAGAGAGTGGTGTCAGAGACTTTCTGGCCACTAACGGTCTTGCTGGAGGCTTCTGAAAGAGTCAGTGTGGTAGCTTCATTCAGGACGACCAGTGCGTCCACGTTGGGAAGGCGGAATGAAGCCAATGAACCGGCGGTGCTGCCGGTACGAAGTGTCGAGCCGACCTTGACGGATTTGTTGACAGAAACTTTCTGCCAAGTTCCGCCCTTGCCCAAACTCTCAACGGTACCTGTCGCACCTGTCAGGGTAGCATCCTTCGCTTGGGCTGCTACCGCCACTAAGAGAGCAGCCACGAGGGTTGCGCTCACCATAAAAGTCTTAACGATCTTTTTCA
This sequence comes from Verrucomicrobiota bacterium, assembly GCA_019136955.1. Classification (GTDB taxonomy): domain Bacteria; phylum Verrucomicrobiota; class Verrucomicrobiia; order Limisphaerales; family UBA1412; genus UBA1412. The sequence goes on along the minus strand of JAGVTF010000155.1, from coordinate 3,036 downwards.
TAATCTACACTAGTTTAAATTCGCCATCGTAACCGACGATACCCAAAACCTTAGGAATACTAACTCCAAATGCAAGGAAGGTCAATAGCGAAAAGCTTTTTTTTCATTAATTCAGGTTTTTTTGTGCGCCCAACCGTTTGGCCGCAATTTCATACCAATCTTTGGCAAAATCATTCCCCTCGTTTTTGAGGTGGATGGAACGCTCTAAGTAATTGAGCGCCAGTTCATAATCACCCCTGTAGAGAGCGCACCAGCCGTGGATGGCCGAGGTGTCGGAACCGTTGGGGCGAAGCTTCATCATTTTTTCGCTGCAGGCCTGCGCTTCATCATATTGGCCCTGCAGAGTCAAAACCATGGCCATTCCGCCAAAAAGTCTGTATTCAAAATGATTATTCTCTATGCCCTGTCGGTAAGAACGGGCAGCCTCCGAAAGCTCCCATTCCAGAAGCTCGGGGTCTTCCTGGCTCAGTGCGTCATTGAGCAGGAGGTTGCCGCGTTGGAGAGCGATTTTCCAGTTCTCTTTATCCAGGTTCTGCGCGTCAGACAGGAGCTCCGCCTGCTCGCTTACCGTCAGGGTTGGTTCCGCTGCCCGACGGCTGAGCGACCAGCTCTTCAACGTGAGGAGGCTGTTCCAAAAAAGAATGCCGGCAAAGAGAAGGATAAAAAGCGAAACGATCAACCGCACCGGCAGCGATTGCTTTACCCAGTAAGACTTCCTGCCATAACGCAGAGAACTGGTCAGGAAAGCCAGAAGCACCACCGCAACGATTGCATTGGCCGGAATGTGCATGTTGAAGTCGATCAGCGAGTGCAGAGCAATCGCGATGAGCCCGGCCACCGTTCCCAGGAAAAGGGCGGTGCGGGTGCTGTCACGCGGGTCAAGCGAGCTGCCGCGCTGGCGGACGTATCTCCAGGCCTGAGAGCCGCCGATGCCGGCCAGGGTCATCAGGGTCAAAAGACCTGCCAGACCGATCACTCCCCACTCGATGTAAAACTGCAGATAATCCGAGTGCGCATAGAGTGGATCGCTCTGGACGTTTTCGGGCAGAAACTGGTGAACTGTACTGGAGTAGCTGCCGGGGCCCCATCCCAGCAGGGGGGTCTGGGCCGCCATCTTCAGGTTGGATTGATAGAGCGCCCCGCGTCCCTCCTGGAGCTGGCTTGAATGAGTCAACTGTTCAAAGCGCGATCCAATTTCCGGAGGCGTGCTCATAAAGAACCAGACCATCCCGCAGGCAAGGATCGCCGCCACGAAAAGCGAAGGGATGCGGTATTTGGGACGCTGGAAAAAGATACCCAGCACGATGGCGACCGCCGCCAGGGCAGCGATATAGCCGCCGCGGGAGATGGTCACCGCCACACCGGCCAGCATGACCAGAGTGGCGAAGCCAAGCAGCAGTTTATGGTGTTGCTCAAGCCGGCCGGCCAGGGTGAGCGCCAGTGCAAGAGGGACCACCATTGCCAGAAGCCCGGCCAGATGATTGGGGCAGATATAGGTACCGGAGGCACGGTGAGCATAAATCGGCGCCTGGGTCTCCCAGAGGATTTGTGTGGAGCCCGAGAGGAACTGGCCGATGGCATAGAAGGAGATGAGGGTCGCTATACCGATCAGACAGAAGGCAAAAATCTTTACATGCCTTCTTCTCCTCAGGTTATTGATAAAAATAAAAAAAACCGAACAATAGAGGATCGCCTTTAATACCTCCTTGCGGGTATTGAACTCGATTGGCGCGCGCATATATTCAATCGCCGCATAGGCGGTCAAACCGAGCACGGCCCAGACGACCGGTGAAAAGAAAAGCCGGTGCGAAGGTTTGAGCCAGAGTTTCGCGCCCCAGAGGAGCAGAGTCACAGTGACCACGATTTCCGCCGCTGCAAAGGCTCCCACGTGGGTTCCGCCAAAAAGCGCAGGCATGAAAATCAGCATGGCTGCGAACAATATCACGATTGCCTCATCAATCCACTGGTCAAGCCGCTCTTTTATTTCCATACTTTTCCTTCCCATAACCGAGGACTATCCTATAGTGGTGCGGGTGTTTGTGGAAGGTAAAAAATGAGCATGGAGCTAAAAAAAGGCTTATATAGGCCCGATATTTACGTGGCGCTGGGGTCGAACCTGGGTGATTGCCGCTCAGAGATACGGCTTGCCTTTGATTTTTTAAAGTCTCTGGAGCCGAGGGGCTGGAGCGAATCTTCCATCTGGATTTCCTCGCCGGTAGGTTGTCCGCCTGGCAGTGGCGATTTCCATAATGCGGTTGCCGGTTTATATTTGGATATGGAACTCAGCGCAATGGAGTTGCTTCTACGCCTGCAGGATTATGAACGCCAACGGGGGAGAATCTCTCCGGCGGTGCCAAACTCACCGCGGACGATTGACCTGGATATTCTCTACTTTCGCAATGAATGCCGGAATGACCCCGAACTGACCCTGCCGCATCCCAGAGCGGTTTTGCGGCGCTTTGTGATGGAGCCATTGGCTGAGATTGCGCCTGATTTGAAGCTGGAAGCGGGTATGGCGCCGGCAAGAATCGTGGCAGCACGCCTGCGTAAAGAGGCGCCAGAGCAACGGATGGAGCGGCTCTGAGCAGCCCCTGTCGCGGCCTCTTGTACGGCAGACCTTACTTTTTCTTCGCAACCGCTTTCTTTGCGGCTGTTTTCTTTACAGCTTTTTTGGTAGCCGTTTTGGTGGTCGCTTTGGCGGCCGCTTTGGCAGGTGTTTTAGCCCTGGCTTTTGGCTTGGCCGGAGGATTATTGATCTCGTAGAGAGTCTGGTTAATCAGCTCCAGGTTAAGGGTTTTTCGGAAAAGCCTCAGGTCATTGATTCGCTCCAAAAGAACGGTCATCGCCCAGAGAAAGCCGGTGTGGCTGCTTTGCTCGAGCATGTGCCACTGGAGCAGCTCCACCACCGTTGAAAAAAGGGAATAGTTATTCTTGTGCAGCGCATACATGATGAGCTCGCCATAGCGGTTGGAATTGAGGACGACCTGCCCAGCCTGGGAGCAGACCTGCAATTCCTGGGCAAAGAGGGCGATTGCA
>JAGVTF010000056.1 GCA_019136955.1 Verrucomicrobiota bacterium | reverse complement strand
ACGGTGTCAGAGGCAAATAGGGACACATTGAACCCGTTGAATTGGAGAGTCTAAAGTGAATACGCCAATGAATACACCCTCAAAAAACGAAGAGCTACTCTTAAACAGCATTGTAAAGATCATTGAACAGGCGAAGGGACAGGTTGCTTCAACGGTCAACAGTACCCTGACTTTGATGTATTGGCACATTGGGCATGAGATTTACAAGCAAGTGCTTGGTAACAAGAGGGCTGAATATGGCCGCAGGGTGATTGAAACTTTATCGAATCACTTGCAAAGAAAATATGGAACGAATGAATACAGTCCTCGCAGTTTGCGACGAATGATGCAATTCGCACAGGCTTTTCCTGATTTACAAATGGTGACACCAGTGGTGACACAATTGAGTTGGACTCATTTTTTGTTGGTGTTGCCTTTGAAGGATAGTGTTCGGCGCGAATTCTATATCACTATGGCCGCATCGGAGCGTTGGAGTAAGCGGGAGTTGGAAAATCGAATTGGTTCCATGCTCTACGAAAGAACTGTCATTAGCGGCAAACCGAAGGATTTTATACAGAAAGAGCTGGCTACTCTCCGTAATGAGAATCGTCTCTCTCCGGATTTAGTTTTCAAGAGTCCCTATTTCCTTGATTTCACCGGGTTGAAAGGATTCTACAGTGAAAGAGATTTAGAAGGTATGCTTCTAAGTCGGCTACAGGAATTTATACTTGAACTTGGATATGGATTTTCTTTTGTCGAACGACAAAAACGAATCATAGTTGATGGAGAAGATTATTACATAGACCTGCTTTTTTATCATAGAAAGTTGCGCTGTTTAGTGGCGGTAGAGTTGAAAAAAGGTCACTTCAAAGCTGAGTATAAAGGGCAAATGGAGCTTTATCTTCGTTATCTCGACAAATACGAAAAAGAGAATGGTGAAGAGTCGCCACTTGGATTACTGCTTTGTGCCGAGGGAGGCAAAGAACAAATTGAACTCATGCAATTGGACGCTGTTGGAATTAAAATCGCACAGTATTTGACAGAGTTGCCAGATAAACAGCGTTTAATTGAGGAGTTAAGGAGGCAAAGACAAATCGTTGAAGCTCATTTTATCGAAAAAAAGGAACTTGAGGAAAACAGTGACTCAGTTGACTAGCTCCGCTGTGATGAGGTACTGAGCTTGTCAAACACTCCATTTTTTGAGCGGATGTCCATGAGGGATGTTTTAACCGCAGATTACGCAGATGGGCGCAGATTATTTTAGAAGGAAAAAACGGATGCGACACCAATGAGGGCCGCATCCAAAGCGGTTGAAGTGATCCGGCCGGGTTATTGGCCGGGTTTTTTGCCGGTATATTTGATCCACTCGCGGATCCAGGATTGGCCTTCGAGGACGGCGCCGAGGGAGGTGAGGTTGCGTCGGTCGAAGATACGGCGGAGGGCCTTGCCCCAGCGTAGTGACTTGAAGTCGTGGAAGATATCGCTCAGGTTGAGCGCGATGAATTGCAGGATGGAGGGGTCGCGGTAGCAATCGATCATGCAGAGGGTGCAATGGTCGCGGATCAGTTTGGAGGCGTCGAACTCATAGATTTTGCACATGGGCGAGTGCCAGTAGTGGCAGCGGTAGAGGTCGAGATTCCAATCGAGGTAGAAATATTTCAATCCGCCCAGGCAGGGGAAGACTTCCGGTTCTTTGCGGAGGTGGCGGACCATCTCCTTGAGGGATTCGAGCGGGTTGACAATCGTTATTTCGCGGCTTTCTTTGAGCGCCTGGAGTTTGCCGAAGACCTCGATCAATTCCTCGGCGGTGTAATCGACCAGGTTCGAATCGCTAAAGCTCAGGTAGGAGCTCTCCAGCGGGTCGCGTACGGAGATGGGGTAGCTGAAGGTGCAGCGGTCAAAGCCAAGGGAGGTGAGGAAAGGCGGCAGTTTGGTGTAATCGTCAATGAGGCGGCTGGCGGTGATACTGGCGACGCTTTCCACGCCGAGCTCGCGGAAGAGTTTGTTGGCGCGGGCGATTTTTTCGCAGACGCCTTTCAAGCCGCGGTTTTTTTCGTGGAGCTCCACGCTCGGCGCATCGATGGACATGATGACGCTGGTGAGCCCCAGCCGCGCATACATCCGTATGTTTTCATCGGTCCAGAGGGAGCCATTGGTGCAGATCATCGGCTGGATGCCTGAATCGGCCGCGTATTTGACCATTTCGGGCAGTTCTTTGTGGGCCATCGGTTCGCCGCCGACAAAGAGGAGGAAGCCGATACCGTTTTTGACGCTGATATCGATCGTGTCATAGGCCTCCTGGAGCGTGACGCTTTTGCGGGCTTTGGGGTCGAAGCGATCGATGGCGAAGCCGCAGAAATCGCAGTGGGCATTGCAGACGTTGGTGATGGCGAACTGGAGGTAGCCCGGGCCGCCACTGCGCAGGCACTCCCCGAGCAGCGGCCAGAAGCCGGCCTTGCGTACCTGGGGCGGCTGCGGCGTATTGATGTTGGGGCTCTTGGGGCTCTCCTGGGGTGGGGTTGGTTTATTCATCGGTTAATCGCTCCCTGCTCGGCGCCCGGGTTGGGGGTGGTGGTATATTTCATCTGTTCAGCGGTGGGGAGGACCAGTTTCCAGAGGGTCTGGCTGGCGGCGCTGGCCCGAGTGTCCAGGTGGTAAATTTCCACGCTGGCCTGGTATTTATTATTGAGGCTCAATGTGTAGCGGTAGAGGTCGGCCTCCTGGAACTGCAACGTCTTGAAGTCTTCGGAGACCGAGACCGAGGCCATCTTTACCGGTGCGACCCCTTCGGCGCTTCTGTCGCGGTAGACGTCATATTGGGAATAGTTGGGGCGGATGAGGAAGCCGCTGCCCGAGTCACCCTGCCAGTAGCCGGCCCAGCTCTCTTTATCGAAGGGGGTATTGGCCAGCAGGTTGGGGTCGAGGGGCTCGGCGTTGGTCAGGAGCGTAGCGGTCCCCTGCAAGCTGCGCAGGTAGCTCTCCTGGATGCGGGTGAGCGGTTTGTAGCCTCCGTTGAGGTCGCGCAGCAGGTAGAGGGTGCGCTCCACGCGTCCATCCTCAAGCTCGGAGATGGTGGCATCCAGCAGCGTATGGACTGAGCCGGAGTGGCGCTGGAGCAGGCTCATTTTGGTTACCCAGGACATCAGGAAGACCATGGCGAGCGCGCAGAGAAAGGCGAGTACCCCCAGAGCCATCCGGAAGGTTTTCTGGGCGCGGAACTCGGCGATGAGCCAGAGGAGCGGCAGGATCACCGTGACCAGTAGCGGAATGAGTGTGGCGCGTGTCATGGATTCTTGGAAAGTGTGCGGCGGCTATTTCCCCTCTTTGGTGCGTTCGATGAGCTCGACTTCGTAGCCCTCGGGCGCATCAATGAAAGCGATGGTGTTGCCGGAGCTCAGCCGCGTGGGGCCATCGCTGAACTCGACGCCGAGGGAGCGAATGTGGGCGGCAAAGACCTCCATATCTTCCACGGCAAAGGCCAGATGGATCAAATCGGGCTGAACCTGAACCGGCTCGGCATCGGGGAACCAGGCGATTTCGATCTCTTCCTCACTTTGGGGGGCGCGCAAAAAGACCAGCCGGGCGCCGCGGGGGGAGGTCATCCGGCGGACCTCTTCCAGACCCAGCACGCGGGTATAGAAATCAATCGTTTCATCCAGATGGCTGACGCGCATCCGGGTGTGGAGAAGTTTGGTGACGATGTTTTTGCTCATAGTTTATTAAAGATTGTTCATTTGTTAAAAAGGCTCGGCAGCCAGGTGGTCAGCCACGGTACATAGGTGATGAGGAGCACCGTGAAGACGGTGGCCAGGAGCATCGGTATGACCGCTTTCATGATCTGGACCATCGGTTTGCCGAAACGATAGGAGGAGAGGAAAAGATTCATCCCGACCGGCGGGGTCAGGAAACCGGCCTCCAGATTGGCGAGGAAAATAATCCCCAGGTGAATCGGGTGAATCCCAAAGGCGAGGCCCAGCGGCGTAATGAGCGGCACGATCACCACGATGGCCGAGTAGACATCCATCAGGCAGCCGATGGCGAAGAGCGCCAGGTTCAGGCAGAGCAGGAAGACCCAGGGCGAGCTGATATGGGCGGAGACCCACTCCACGGCCAGTGTGGGGATTTGGGCAAAGACCAGATAGTTGGTGAAGCCGAGCGCCAGACCGAGGATGAGCAGGATGCCGCCAATGAGGAGGCCGCACTCGCCCATGGTCTGGGGGAGGTTTTTCTTTTCGGGCTCGGTTTTGAAGAATTTCAAATCGCGATAAATCACGGTCTCTATGAAGAAGGCATAGAGCGCGGTGAGGGAGGCGGCTTCCACAGGGGTGAAGCTGCCGCTAAAGAGGGCCCCGACGGCGATGACCGGAATGGCGAGCTCCCACTTGGCATCCCAGAGGGCGGCCCAGGCCTCTTTGAGGACGAAAGGAGGGCGCTCTTTTTTGGTTGTTTTGGGGCCTTGCAGGACTCCGACGCCGGCCATGATCGTCAGCATGATCGTCCCCGGGATAAGCCCCCCGAGGAACATCTGCTGGATGGTGACGTTGCCGGCGATGATGGCATAGAGGATCAGCGGCAGGCTGGGCGGGAAAAGCAGGCCCAGGGCACCGGCGCTGGTGATGATCCCCAGAGAATTCTTCTCGCTGTAGCCCGAAGCGAGCAGAACCGGCAGGAGGAGTCCGCCCAGAGCGAGAATGGTGACGCCGGAGGCTCCGGTAAAGGTGGTAAAAAAGGCGCAGACCAGAAAGGTCATAATGACCGTACCGCCACGGATGCTGCCGACCAGAGCGGTGAAGACCCGGATGAGCCGTTTGGAGGCTCCCCCCTCCGCCAGAAAGTAGCCGGCCAGCGTGAAGAGCGGCAGGGTCGGCAAAGTGGGGTTGGTGACCAGTGCGTATTGATCGACCGGCAGGGCATCGACGGTGGAGCCCTCGCACCAGAAGAGCATCACAGCCGCTCCGCCCAGCGTCACATAGAGAGGGGCACCGAGCGCCGTCGCCGCCAGGATCAAAATGAGGAACGGCCAGAAAAGATGGGCGGGGTCACAAAACGGCTTATAGAAAACCCAAAGCAGGGCCACGCTCAGGAGCAACGAGGCAAGGCGCATCCACCAGTTTTTGCCGCTGCGCCACCAGAGCCGGATAGTGATGAGCCCAAAGCCGAGCGGCATCACCAACTGTATCCACCACTTGGGGATGCTGTAGGCCAGAATATCGGCCATGGGGCGCTCATACTCCACGACGAACTGCCAGGAGGCGACCGCGAGGATGAAGGTGATCATCACGGCGAGGGCGCCTGAGAAAAGATTGCTCCAGACCTTGGCGCGCTCCTTCAGGAAAGCGGTCAGCGTGGAGAGGGAGAGCAGACGGGATTCACGGGCCGCAATGGCGCCGCCGACCATCGCAATGACCAGCGTGATGTGCTGGATCATCGGCTGGGCACCGGAGATGCCGACCCCGAAGAGGCGGCAGAGCGCCTCGGCCATCGGCAGGAGCATGAGCAATGCCAGCGCGCTCACCAGGAGGGCGTTCTCGCTCCGGCGCAGAATGGTAAGAATCCGGTTTAAAAAAGACATAGGTTTTTAGAATCCAACAGCTTGCTCTACCCTGTGCGGTGGTGGTGGCTTCAAGAGAGGGGTTACTCGGCGGCGGGTTCTTCAGGGGCCGCTTTTTCCTGGGTGCGATACTCGGCCAGGAGTTTCATCACTTCGTCAAATTTATCGGCCGGGACGATTTTGCCGCGAATGGCCGGGTAGACGTTCTCCTCCATGAAGCTCTGCCAGCTATCCTTCTGGGTTGGGTTGAGCTGGTGGACGCTCAGGCCGCGCTTGACCATCGCCTGAACCGCTTCTTCGGCTTCCAGTCTGCTGCGGGCGCGAATCTTTTCTCCGGCCACGTTAGCCGCCTCTCTGAACTGGCGCTGCTGCTCGGGCGTGAGGGCATTCCAGGCCTTTTTGGTGACCACGGTGGCCCCGACCAGCGGCGCATAGTTGATATCGGTCATGTGCGAGGCGGTCCCATCAAACTGGCCGGTGAGCGCATAGAGCGGGATTGTCGGCACGGCGTCGATGAGGCCCGTCTGGAGTCCGGTCAAAATATCGGTCATTGAAAGCGGGATGCCTTTGATGCCGAAAGATTTGACGATGTCCAGAGTGGCCGTATCGCCGGCGGTGACGAAGAGCTTCAGGTTTTTGGTATCCTCGGGCAGGAGCAGCGGCTTCTTGGAGAAGAAGCGGACCCAGCCGGCATCGGCCCAGAAGAGGACGACGAAGCCTTTTTCCTCGAATTTCTTTTCCAGTTCCGGCTCCAGCCGGGCGGTGATGTAATCAAGCTCGTCAAAGTCGCGGAAGACCAGCGGCATATTCTGCAAGGCGCTCACGGAGGGCTCGATCGCCTGTAAACCGCCGACGGTCAGCATGGCGGCCTGGAGCTGGCCTACCCGCATCCGGCGGACCATGTCGGCCTCGCTGCCCATCTGGCCATCGGTATAGACAGTGAGCAAGACCTTCCCGTCTGAGGCTTTCTTCCAGGCCTCGCCCATATCCATGATGGTTTTGTGGAAGGTGGTATCGCGCGGGGCCAGTGTGCCCATCCGGAGCCGCGTCTGGGCCTCTGCGTTTTGGGAAAAGGTGAACAGGCCAAGCGCCAGTGCACCGGCACAGAGCGCTCTAAGGAGTTTTGATTTCATCTTGTTGTTTTTACAAATGGTTCTCTGTTGGTTCTATTCTTCAGGGGGGAGCTCCGGCAGGAAGAGTTCATCGACCTGCTCCAGGAGCCAGCGTGCCCGTTTCTGCATCAGGAGGTTCTCCAGCCGTGCCTCGGGGTAGAGGTCGACATCAATGGCCAGCGCACTTCCCAAAAGTGATTTAAATTCCTCCACGTCCTGATTCTGGATGGAGACCGCTTCAGCCAGCGTCACGTAGGGGCCGGCCAGCAACCCGTTGCCCTGGCGCAGCGCTCCTTCAAAATCGCGACGGATGCGCTCCTCCAGAGTTCCGGCGCCGGGGGGCAGTTGGGTCCGGACGCTTTCAAAGGACATCAGGAGCGAATCCAGGACCGGCTCTTGGGCGTACCCCTCCCAGCGGAGCATCCACTCGATCATTGATTCCACGTGGGGCAGCTCGGCGATCATATCGGGGCGGTCTTTGGATAGAGAGATGGCGGCGGCCCAGGGTGAGAGGGTCCACTGGACCAGATTGCGGTTTTCTTCTTTGGAGGGTTTCAGGGTTGCCAGGGCGAGCTCAGGGGAGCTGAAAAAGAGGTTGGTGAAGCCGGGGCGGCTGGCTTCCAGGCCCTGCAAACCGTAGTTGCGGGCTCTCAGGTAGAGGTTGCGGGCGCGCTCCCGCATGGCGCGGGCTGCCTGCAGGTCGGCCTCTTCAATATAATCGGCCTCCATCTGGAGGTAGGCGAAGGAGTAGCTGGTGAAGCCTCTGCTCAGAGCGACCAAAAGCGGTACGTGCTGGGGGGTCTCCGCCAAGATGGACTCCATCAGCTTGAGGCTGAAGGGGAGGGCATCGCCGATGAGCTCCGGATCGTTATCGGAGGCAAAGGTCCCTCCGGTGCTCTGGCTCAGGGCGTTGCCGACCTTGTTCAGTGCCATTCTTTTGATGGAGCATCCACCTGCCAAAAGGATTACAGAAAGCCCCAGTGTGAGGAGAAGTGCCGTATGGCGAACCGAAATGAAAGAATCACTCACTCTCATTGCCTCCATTCTAAGGAGTTGTGCCCATTCAATAAAGAAGATTTCACTACTTTTTAACGAAACCGCATTGACCTGGATGCAGCTCTCCTCTCATTTTGAAACCACGGGAAGGAACCACGGATGCGCGCAAACGGAAGAGGAACAGGAACCACGGATAGACACTGATAGACACAGATGTTTTTGATTGTGTCGGTTCAAACTCTCGTACGAAATAAGA
>JAGVTF010000137.1 GCA_019136955.1 Verrucomicrobiota bacterium | reverse complement strand
GAAGAAGGTATTCTCAGTAAAACGAAGGAAGACTCACGAAAAGATTTTGTCGGAGGCTTTGACTTTTATGAGGCTTTTAGTGTACCTTTTTTGCCACCCAGTGCAAAGGGGTGTAGAAACATCCCTTTGAGTGGGAGTAACTAGAGATATGCTTTGCCGCTCTATACGGCCTGTTGCAGTGACAACTAAATAAAAAACTATTGATATGAGCAAAAATTTCACAAAAAGAGACTTGGTTCTGAAAATCAGTAAGGAAACTGGACACACACAGGAGACAGTTTTCAAGATTGTACAGAAAGCTCTGGACCATCTGAACGGCGCTCTGGCCGAAGGCAACACCGTGGAAATCCGTAACTTTGGCGTTTTCGAAGTTCGCGTTTCCAAGCCGCGCATCGGCCGTAACCCCAATAAGCCCGCGACAGATATCCCGATTCCCAGCCGTCCCGTAGTTCGCTTCAAACCTGGCAAGGAAATGAGAGAGCTGGTCGAGAAGTTGGACCCTTCAAAGATTGCCAAGTAACTCTCCCTTGTGCAAAAACGCAAGGTTTAATCAATCAATACAAAAAGCAAGGTGCCAGGTTCTTCTCCCCAGAGAACGAACAGGGCGCTTTGGTTTTTCAGGGGGCGTTTAATTGCCCTCACGCTTAAAAAGGAATGGATCGTTTACCCGGATTTCGAGACTTTTATCCCGAGCCTCTCCCACACAAAGATGTCTGGAGCTCAGAGGTGCGAAGCTATATCTTCAATACTTGGAGAAAAATTTCACTTCGCTATGGCTTTCGCGAATATGATGGCCCGCCACTGGAGCCGCTGGAGCTTTATACGCTCAAGAGCGGCGATGAAATCGTCGGTCAGCTCTATAACTTTGTAGACAAGGGGGAAAGGCAAATCTCTCTGAGACCGGAAATGACCCCTACCCTGGCGCGGATGGTCGCTGCCCACCATGGCAATTACCGTAAACCGATCAAGTGGTTCTCCATACCACAGCTTTTCCGCTATGAGCGCCAACAGAAGGGCCGCCTGAGAGAGCACTTCCAGCTCAATGCCGACATCATGGGCGACGACTCCTCGGGGGCGGACTCCGAGATCATCGCTCTGGCCATCGACGTTCTGCGCGCCTTTGGCCTGACACACGAAGACTTCGTCATCCGCCTGAGCAGCCGCAGCGCCTGGAGCGATTACTTTGCCCGGCGATGCTCCGACCAGGAGCGCGCCTACGAGTTTTACCAAATCATTGATAAACTCGAACGTGAAGACCCGGAGGTCTCGCGCCAGAAACTCTCACAGCTCAACTTAAGCTACGATGAAGTCACCCAGTTCATCGCTTCAGGTGAGCCCACGGCGGAGCTTCAGGCCATTCTGGATAACCTCTCCGCCAGAGGTCTGGCCGATTTCGTCAAAATAGACTACGGGGTCATCCGCGGCCTGGCCTACTATACCGGTCCCGTTTTTGAAGCCTTTGACCGCAAAGGCAAGTTCAGAGCCATTGCCGGTGGAGGCCGCTACGACCATCTGACTCAGCTAATCTCGGCCGGCAAAGTGCAGATACCCTCCCTGGGATTCGGAATGGGAGACGTGGTACTGACTGAGCTGCTCAAAGAACGCGGGCTCTTGCCGGAGTTCAGCGCGCCGGCGGAAATTTATTCTCTTATTGAGGATGAATCGCTCCGCCTCCAAACCCTCACCGCAATCCAGGCCTTCAGAGACGCCGGCTACTCCACCGATTATGCGCTGGCCCCTCTCAAGGCCGATAGACAGTTCAAACGCGCCCTGGAGCTCAAAGCGCGATGGACCTTCCGGCTGGAAAAAAGAGAAACCCCTGAATCGGTTTACCTTCTCAAAGACCTTTTCACCCGTAAGGAGGAGCGCTTTGGCTCTCTGGAGCAAACATTACAATTTCTCCAAACTCAACCTCACTAAAACGAAATGAAAACCAAAAGCGCTTTGTTCCTCTCTGCGCTCTTAGCCTTCTCTCTACTCACCGGCTGCGGCAAAAAAGAACGCTCTTCCAAGGGCTCTGAAGCCCCCAAACCGCCACCGGCTCCCGGCAGCGTCGATTATCTGGGCGCAATGGGTCGTGCCAAAACCACGGCAGAGAAAGTGGTCGATATCTCCAATGTTCGCCATGCCATAGCCCTTTTCCAGGCGGGAGAGGACCGCTACCCGGAAAGCCTGGATGAACTGGTCTCCTCTGGATACCTGCCGCGCTTGCCCCAGTTGCCCGAAGGCTACCGCTATACCTACTTGCCCGAAAGTGGCCAGGTCAGGGCCGAGCTCGTTGCCACTCAGCCACAGGGCCAGTAAAACCGTTTATCAAAAGATGCGCCAATAAGCACAATGGACCTCTTCACCGACTCTTCCAAACCCACTCTCCACTGCTACAACTGCGGCCGGCCGCTGGATTTGAAGGGTCTTCCTGGCCGCAGTGAGAAATGCCTGGGCTGCGGTGCAGACCTGAGAGTTTGCCGCAACTGCGTCTATTGGGCACCAAAACTCACCTATCAATGCAGCGAGAGGCGAGCCGAAGAGGTCGTCGATAAAACCAGAGGCAACTTTTGCGAGTACTTTGACTTTGCCAAACGAATCTATGTCCCCATCCATAAAGATACTTCCCGAGAGGAAAAAGCCCGAGAAAACATCCGGAAGCTTTTTGACCTGTAAGTTTTCTCCTTCGCTCCTCAAACTTCTTCTGGGTCTCCTTTTTCTCTGGGCTCCCTTCACTCTCCTGGCGGCTGGCTGGCACCCGGGGCGGCTTCTGGTAAAACCCAAACAGGGAGTAAGCCTGCAAGAATTTCACCGAACCTGCGCCGCCACCCTCAGTACAAAAATCATGGCTGGCAACGAGGCTTGGGAGCTTATCGAGTTCAACCCGCTGGAAAGCGTCCCCGATAAAGCCCGCTCCTACATAAAGAGCGGCCTGGTCGAGTATGCCCACCCTGACTACTGGGTCGAGCTGGCAGTGGTCCCCAATGACCCCCATACACGCGACGCCAAACGCTCCTACAACATCCAGTTGATCAACGCCCCAGCCGCCTGGAACCTCCAGCATGGCGCACCCAACATCATCGTCGCTGTTGTCGATACCGGCATCCGCTACACTCATGAAGACCTGCTGGATAATATGTGGGTGAACACCGGAGAAATCCCCGGCAATAAAATAGACGATGACCGCAATGGCTACGTGGATGATATTTATGGAATCGATTTTTCAGGGATACTCCCCTCCGGCGACCCCATGGATATTTCAGGCCATGGCACGCATGTGGCCGGGATTATCGGCGCCTGCGGGAACAATGCGAAGGGAATCAGCGGAATTGCCTGGGATATCAAAATCATGTCCTGCCGCTTCATGGGCGAGCGGGGCGGCACCATCAGCGGCGCCGTAAGCGCTATGGTCTATGCGCGCAAAAACGGGGCCAGGATCATCAATGCCAGTTGGACCGTTGAGGATGACGCCTCCATTTTGAGAGCAGAAGTCAACACCCTCAGGTCCAATGGAATCTTATTAGTCTGCGCAGCCGGCAACCACACATCGAACCTGAGCGAGGAAAAGCTTTACCCGGCCTGCTACTCCACCGATTACCAAAATGTCATTTGCGTTGGCAATTCAAATTCATCAGACCAAAAGGTGGCGGATTCCAACTACAGCGCAACCTATGTGCAGCTCTTTGCGCCAGGCCGTGAAATTTACTCCACCTATGCTTTCAGTGATAACCGCTACAGCACTCTCTCGGGAACCTCCATGTCTACCCCTCATGTCTCTGGCGCTCTGGCCCTTTATCTGCAGGCCAATCCTTCGGCAAATTATATCGAAGCCAGAAACCGCCTGCTGGCCTCAGTCGATCCGGTCCCCGAGTTAAAAAATTTCTGCTCAACCGGTGGCCGCCTGAACCTGGCCCGGCTTCTCTCTTCCAAAGAGGTCCCCAAAATCAACTGGCCCTCGCCCAGCTCCATCACCTACGGAACCCCCCTCTCCACGGAGCAGCTCAATGCATCCACAACGGTTCAGGGCTCCTTCTCCTACGACCCACCTGCCGGAACTCTATTGGAGCCAGGCAGTCACTCTCTCTTTACGACCTTTACCCCACTGGATACTTTTAACTATCTGCCAACCGATTTGTTTGTTGCCCTCACCGTCTCCAAACGCACTCCGCATATTCAGTGGTCCGAGCCTGAACCTGTTGTTTACGGCACGGCACTTTCTGCAGAGCAACTCAACGCCACCGCCGATACGGCAGGCTCCTTCCTCTATAACCCAGCCAGGGGAACTGTTCTCAAGCCAGGCACTCATTCATTGAAGGCAACCTTCATCCCCAGCGACAGCACCCATTACAACTCGGCTGAAGAGACCGTTTCACTCACCGTCGAAAAAGCGCTGCCGCAAGTCCTCTGGTCTCCCCCTTCTCCTATCCTTGCCGGAAGCCCTCTCACGGAAAATGAGCTCAACGCTACGGCCAATATCCCGGGCACCTTTACCTACAGTCCAGCTCTGGGGAGCATCCTCCCCCTGGGGACGCATACCCTCAGCGCCTCGTTCGTACCCGATGAGAGCGATTACTATGAGGAGCTTGCCCAGATTACCAATTCCATTACAGTCGTCTCCTTTTTGCCCGCTCCGCATCCGGCTGATCTGGCCGGGGAGTTCCTCATGAGCGAATCGGACGTTGCAGACTATGCTGAGCATTGGAGAGAAGGGCTCCCCTGGCCTCTGGCGCCCAGTCCAATTCAGGTAGATTTCCTCACCCGTGCCGGATTCCTCTGGCTGAGCGCCGAGCCGTATGAGCAAATTCCAGACCTGGAGCCGCCTCTCTGCTGGATACCGCTTTCTCCCGAGCCGCTCGGTGAAGGCATCCCAGCCCCTTACGCCACTTCAAGCATCAGCTCCAATAGCGTCACAATCCGCTTCTTCACCCCCCCCACGGGCCTCTATTGGGCATTGGAAGAAACCCTTCCACAAGGTGCGATCCCTTCGGCCATCACCCAAAATGGCTCCCATGATTCAGCCCACAACCAACTGAAGTGGGGCCCCTACTGGCCAGGAGAGGATGCTTGGGAAGAGCAGCCATTCTCCTACACACTGGCTGCCGAAGAAGGGTTTGCCAGTCTGGTGACTCTTTCGGGAGTATTGAGCCTGGATGGGGTCAATATCCCGGTACTGGGGGAGCGCCAGCTACTGCTGGGGGCAAGCATCCCCGACCTGGTATGCACCGTTGAAAGCGCAGGGAAAATCACTCTCTCCTGGGAAAACCTTTCCCTGCAAAAAGGAAAATTAGAACTCCAAAAATCTGCTGCCGCCACGGGCCCCTGGGAGCCCCTGCCAGAGGCTGAGCCTCCTTACACACTCACGCTGAAGCCCTCTGCAAACCTCTTCTTCAGGTTGACCGTGGTGGATGGTTTTACACCTCCTGGTGAATAAAGATGGCTCTCATGCGTCTAAATAAGTGAGCTGGGAGTCAGGCTCCCGCTCGGAGTCAGGATTCCTTATTCGCTGGATACAGCAGAGGAATATCGCTCAAGTTCGCTAAATGCCGGAAATAATTTGCCGCCTCAAGCTGAACTTGGTAAGATGAACGGGATATTTTGTAGTTGATACAAGAAATATGAAGCAAAAGGTTAGAATGTTAAGTTTGGCGGCTCTGATTGCCGCACTGTCGTTTACTGTCAACGCATACGCCGCAGACCTCGAAGCGCTGCCATTGGTCCTGCCCAAACCTTCGGAGCAGGGAACCCCCAGCGATATTGAGCTGAGCGAGTATGTGGAAAAACCGAGTGACAAACCGCGTCCGGCGTTCATGGCTCCCAAGGGTGTCAAAAACGTGGCCCTGGGGAAAACGGTCACCAGCAGTGATAAATCCCCCCTGGCCGGTACCTTTGACCTGGTAGTGGATGGCAATAAAGAAGCCACGGATGAATTCCTCGAGCTCCACCGGAGACCGCAGTGGGTTCAGATTGATCTGGAAAAATCATTCCCCCTGACGGCCATTGTGGTTTGGCACAGCTTTGCAACTCCGCAGGTCTATCGCGATGTTGTCGTGCTGGGCTCTGACGATCCTGAGTTTGAGAAAGATGTCACCATTTTCTACAATAACGATTATGATGACACCCTGGGCTTTGGTGCCGGTAAAGATCTGGAATACTTTGAAACTCACGAAGGCCGCCTCATTGATTGCAAGGGCAAAAAAGTACGCCACATCCGCCTTTACAGCAATGGCAGTACCTTTGGCCGCCTGAACCGTTACACCGAAGTAGAAGTCTGGGCCAAAGAATAAAGGACAAAGAGACTGAAATTGACTGAAAATGCGGGAAATGGATTGTGCTGCAATAATGCAAACTCCATTTCCCGATTTTAACACCCCCTTTTTTTAATATAAGAGTGAATATGAAAAAACTAACCCTCTCAATCGCTGTTGCATTGGTCGCCTCCCTGGGCTTCTCAAGCGTTTTCAAGACTTCGGCCGAAGAACTCGAAAAACTGGATATCAAACTCCCCATCCCGGCTTTCATGGGAACCCCCACTGACGTGCCCGATGACGAGCATCTGGAAAAACCAAGCGATAAGCCCCGCCCCGCTTTCATGGCGCCCAAAGGCTGTAAAAACCTCGCTTTCAAGAAAAAAGTAACCGGCAGTGTGGAGACTCCCAACAACGGAACCTATGACCTGGTCACCGACGGCAATAAAGAGTTCAGCGATGACAGCTATGTGGAGCTGCCCCGAAGTACTCAGTGGGTCCAGATTGATCTGGAAGAAAGCGTCAAAATCTACGCCATTCTGGTCTGGCACGCCCACAACACCCCCCACATCTACCGCGACTTAATCGTCCAGGTATCTGATGATCCTGAGTTCAAAGAAGGAGTTAAAACTGTCTATAATAATGACTACGATAACACCTCTCTCCTGGGCGTAGGCAAGGACCTTGAATACTACGAAAGCCATGAGGGCCGCCTGATTGATAGCAAAGGCGTCGAGGCGCGCTACGTCCGCCTCTACAGCAGAGGCAGCACCTACAGCAGCATGAACCGCTATACCGAAGTCGAAGTCTGGGGTTTAACTAAATAACTATCAGAAAGGGCTTGGCAGAAAAAGTGAACCGCTTCTGGCAAACCTGTCTGATCTTACTGATTGGGGTCGCTGTGGCCATGCCTCTTCGATGGGCAAACCTGGCACAGCGGCCCTTTCATGCAGATGAATCAGTTCAGGCAATGAAGTTCCGGACCCTCTGGAATACCGGAGAGTACAAGTACAACCCCGATGAATTCCACGGTCCGAGCCTGCACTATTTTTCTCTCCCCTTCCAGTGGCTCTGCGGACAAGATATTGATAGCGAAAACGAGGCACCCCTCAGAAGCGTCCCCGCCTTTTTCAGTCTGCTGGCAATCCTCTGTCTCTTCTGTTTTCGGAGCGCCTTTGGCCGCTCAGGCCTTTTGATCGCAGCCCTGTTGCTGGCGCTATCTCCTTCGCTGCTTTTTTATAGTCGTTATTTTATTCACGAAGTTCTTCTCTTTACTTTTACCCTGCTTTTTTTGGCCTCTGCCTGGCAATACACGCAAACGCTCCGGCGCCGCTGGGCTCTCCTCTGCGGCATCGCTCTGGGGCTGATGTATGCGACCAAAGAAACCTTTGTCTTTAATGTAGCCGCCTCTTTTGGTGCCCTTTTCTTTATTCTCGCATTGGAAAAATTCAAAGGCACCGCCACTACCTTCCTGAAACAGCTCCCCCGTACTCACTGGTTTATTGTTCTGGGCGGCTTTCTGGTAACTGGCATCCTTTTCTTTACCTCCTTTTTCACTAACAGGGCCGGCCCACTGGATTCCATCCTCACCTACTTTCCCTGGATGACCAGAGCTGGCGGAGAATCCCCCCATATCTGGCCCTGGTATTTCTACCTCCAGCGCTACTTCTGGTTTACCAAAGATTCGGGACCTCTCTTTTCGGAGCTTTTCCTCTTTATCCCTGCTGGCTTTGGAGTCTGGGCTGGATTCAAAGACCACTTTTCATCCTCCATTCGCCGGCTCTCACTTTTTCTAAGCGCCTATACTCTGCTGTTGGCGGCTATCTATTGTATTATCCCATAC
>JAGVTF010000251.1 GCA_019136955.1 Verrucomicrobiota bacterium | reverse complement strand
TTTAAGGATACGTTTAAGAGTGTGAAAGGATACGTTTAAGAGTGTGCGGGGCGGGGGACAGAGAAGGTGTGGCTGGCGGAGGGGGGCGGCGTTTAAGTGACCGTTTAAGGATACGTTTAAGAGTGTGAAAGGATACGTTTAAGAGTGTGAAAGGGTACGTTTAAGAGTGTGCGGGGACACCAAGCGGGGAAAGTAAAGAGAGGGGGCTGAAGGAGGTACGCAGGTGCCGCCAGTGGAGCCAGTCTTGCCAGCTCTCTTATTACCGCGGTGAGCCATATTTGGCTCACAACTGAGGGGGTGAAGGGAAGGGCGGAAGGGGCGGCGCAGTAGCTCTGCCGCTGCATGCGGCGGCGGCGGGAGGGGATGGCGGAAGGGGCGGCGGCAGAGGGGAGAATGCGGCTGGCGGGGAGGGCCAATGAGGTGGCGGGGAGCACGGCGGTGGTGGGTGCTTGTGCGGCGGCGGTGGTGGGTGCTTGTGCGGCGGCGGGGGGTGAGCGAGGGGCTTGTGGCAGAGGCCTTTTTATGGGCTGCTTCATGGGGATGCCAAATATGGCACCCGCGGTAATAAGAGGGGCGGCGTGAACGCCGCCGGGGGTGGGGCTGGCAGAGGTGGGAGAGGCGAGTAAGGGTGAGAGAGTAAGAGTAACCGAGTACGAGTGGGGAGTAAGCCGGGCCGCGCGGCTGCGCCGCGCAAAATCGGTGGATTTTTCTAAACCTAAAATCGTGTGGGGAAATTTGGCTTTGTCGGCACAGTTTGCATCTGCTCCCGCAGACATATTTGTCAATGCGCCTTGCCCTATGATTGTGCCTTACAATGGTTATCTTCTCGCAGTTCTGAATTCTAAACTTGGCGACTGGTATATACGACATCGTGGTGTGACGCGTAACGGTGGCTATTTTGAGTATAAACCAATGTTTATCGAACAACTTCCAGTTCCCATAAATCAAACAAATGCAGCTGAACGACTTGAGATATTAGCCAAAAATCCGACAGCAAACAATCAGACAGAAATTGATCGGATCATATTTGATCTATATTGCCTCACTCGTACCGAAATCGACTATTTGGAAAACCAGCCTCTTCACGGCTGACTTAGCAGCATCATGCGGTATCAAGATACGTCATCCACGTTCAAGAGGCTTGGAAAGCATTTGCTTCAGGAATGATTGCTCAGCTTTTGAAATTTTAAAAGCATCGAACACAATCTCGTCAATTTCATTTTCGGCTTCTTCTTTTACAACGGTTGCCGATGCATTAAGCAATTTCTCAACAAGCGAAAGTAGGCGAGCTTTCACTGTTAGGCACACTTTAGCGATGCGACATTGTTCAATGTACATTTTCTGCATGAGGTAACCACCATTATCCAGCATAGCAACTGTTTGACTGATCTGATAACGGCCTATCGTAGAGTTCAAAAAGGCAAGGACGAACTGCAAATCGTCCCCTATTGCCATGAAACATGTTTTATCGGTAAAAATTGGTTCGGGACAATAAGAAAATCGAGGAAATCTTTCGTTGTTTTTTTGTCGTATGCGCATCGTTTCCGCCCACACAATTTTTGGTTTAGAAAAATCCTCCGGTTTCATTCATTTGGCAGGAGCAACCACTCTTGAGCCTCTGTGCTCCAACGAAACACGAACGGTTGGGTAGCGATCGCCGCATCGAACGGGGCTTGCAGGAATCCAACAATCGCAAGCATAGTCTCGGTGAATCCAGGGGCATGAAGACCTGATTTCTCAGTAAATGCATCCCATTTACGCGACATGGAACCAACGTCGGCAAGGCTGGCAAAAGCCTTCCAAGCCGCGTTGTCGAAGGTGCGTTTTCGCCGCTCGAAGGTGGCAGACAATGCGCCGCGCAATCTTTCTCCGTCAAAGTCAAATCTTGAGCGGAGAAACCAGAGATCGTAAAAATCTTTCATGCGACTGGTGAACGACAGTAGCGAGAGTGCTGCATCGAGCTTCTCAGAAATCACGCTTTCCAGCGGATAGGTTCTCACTACTGGCGCGGAGAACCCGTCCAGTTGAATTGGCATGGAAAGTTTTTCAGCACGGTCAAATATGGCATCATCAAATGCAACATCCACCTTGAACGGGACTCTGACGTTCTTTATTTGCGCAA
>JAGVTF010000040.1 GCA_019136955.1 Verrucomicrobiota bacterium | reverse complement strand
AGGCTGCAGCGGTGGGAGAGCGAACAGAAAGATGTTTTCCCCCATCAAATTGGGAAACAGAACTTTCCTGCCCGTGAAGAGGAACTCAAACTCAATGTCTCGCTCATGGATCTTTTGCGAGCGCTTGACAGTGCGCTTGAAAGGATGCAGGAACGTGGTCTGCCACAAGAAATTGAAGGAGAGCGCTGGACCGTCCGTGAAAAAATAACTTATCTCAAAGACACCTTGCGCAAGTCCGGACGGATGCTTTTTTCGGAGTTGTTCAGGTCAGCCACAACACGCCTTGAAGTAGTGGTGACTTTTCTGGCTCTTTTGGAGTTGGCCCGCCTGCATGAGGTTTCGCTGGAACAATCCGAAACATTTGGCGAGATTAATATCAGCGATATTTCGGAACCCGCTAAGGTTTCTTTTTAGAGAGTCTGTTTTTGTTGAGCCCTGGGAGAAAAGATAGAACAAACTGCGATGGAACTAAGATCAATCATAGAGTCTCTGCTTTTTTCTTACTCGAGCCCTCTATCTGTGGAGGAGATCCGCAAGATCCTCCACGCCGTGGGGACTGAAAGTGAGGAGCTCGCGCTCAAGACGTTTCAGAATGTAAAGGGTGAACAAATTGAGCAGGAGCTGAGATTTCTCCAAGAAGAGTATGAGCAGCTAAACAGGAGCTGGCGGTTGGCATGTGTGGCAGAGAGCTGGCAGTTTGTCTCCTTGCCCGAATATGCCCCCTGGATTCGTTTTCTAACAGGAGAAAAACCGCGTCCGCCACGCCTAACCCCTCCGGCGCTTGAAACCTTGGCGATCGTCGCTTATCGGCAGCCGATGACCCGCTCAGAAATGGAGGATATCCGTGGAGTCTCCGTGGATGGTGTTATTGGAACCTTGCTCGAGAGAAAGCTGGTGTGCCAACTGGGTAAGGCCGACTTGCCCGGCAGACCGACTCTCTACGGAACGACTCCTGAGTTCTTGCAATATTTTGGCTTATCCTCACTTGATGAGCTGCCCAATGCGTCGGAATTGCGCCGATATGCAATAAATCCTTTACAGACAGTCGGCAAAGAAGTAGAAAAGCAGACCGAAGAAGGAAGCCGTCCCGAAGAAGTTGAGGCGGCTGCCGGCCAAAGAGAGCTGCCTCTTACTGAGGATGCTAACCTTGAAAACCTAAATAACACTCATGAATAAAGAAAACCTTACAGAGCAGAAGCTTGAGCACCATCGGAAAGAGATTAACCGTTTGGATGGGGAGATTGTACAGCTCCTGAACAAGCGGATTTCCCATGCTGTGGGTATCGGTGAAATCAAACAGCGCGATGGCCAGGAAATCTATGCGCCCCACCGGGAAAAAGAGGTTTTTGACCGTATTAAATCAATGAACCAGGGACCAGTAAAAGATGCCTCCCTTTGTGCTATCTATCGGGAAATCATGTCTGCCGCACTGGCCTTGCAGAAGACTTTGGTTGTGGCCTACTTGGGGCCGGAAGCGACTTTTACACACCAGGCTGCACTAAAACGCTTTGGCTCCAGCCTGACCTATCTGCCGCTTAAGACGGTTGCCGACGTTTTTACTGAAGTCAGTAAAGGTTGCGCTGACTATGGAGTGGCGCCGGTAGAAAACTCCACTGAAGGAGTGGTGAACAATACGCTTGATATGTTGGTGGATACAAATTTGAAGATTGTCGCCCAAATTATGATGGGGATTCGCCAGTGTTTGATTGGTTCAGGAAAAAAAGAGGATATCCGGCGAATATATTCTCACCCCCAGGCGATTGCTCAGTGCCGGTTTTGGATACAGCGCAGCTTGCCTTATGCTGAGATTGTGGAAACTTCTTCAACGACGCGTGCCGCTGAGCTGGCGACCAGCGATCCCTCCAGCGCGGCCCTGGCTGGAGCCCTGGCTGCAGAAACATACGATCTGGATATTTTAGAAGATAATGTTCAGGATAGTCAGGCCAACTTCACACGCTTTTTAGTGCTGGGACGCCAGTGCCCGCCACGTACAGGTAAAGACCGAAGCAGCTTGATGATTAGTGTTCCCGATCGCGTCGGAGCCCTTTTTGAAGCTCTGGAGCCGTTTACCAAGGCCAGGGTAAATATGACCCGGATCGAATCACGTCCCAATAAAAGGAAGGCTTGGGAGTATTACTTCTTCCTTGATATCGAAGGCCATACAGAAGATGCGCAGGTAAATGCAGCTATAACTGAGCTGGAGAAACGGGGTGCCTACGTTAAAATTTTAGGTTCTTACCCTGAATCTGAATGGGTCTAAACTTCTGCTATAATATCTCGCGGTCTTTTGAACCTCTGCTGGGGCCTACGATTCCCCGGCGTTCCAAGATTTCCATAATGCGGGCAGCCCGATTGTAACCCAGCTTCAGGTCCCTTTGCAGCATCGAGACGCTGGCACGATTGCGCGTATAGATGACATCTATGCTCTTTTGGACCAGCTCTTCATCTTCATCGTCTTCTTGTTCAAACTCTTCAGAGTCAGCTTGATTAAGTTGCCTTAGGAAGTCTTCAAAGAAATTCGGTTTAGCCTGCTCGGAAATAAAGTCTAATAAAGTATTGATTTCGCTATCAGTGATGAGAGCCCCCTGGATACGGGTCGTGCGTGCGCTACCCGGTGGCAAAAACAACATATCTCCCTTGCCCAAAAGCTTTTCAGCACCCATACAATCCAAAATAGTGCGCGAGTTGACTGCTCCGGCAACCTGAAAAGCAATTCGAGTGGGTATGTTGGATTTAATGACTCCCGTAACCACATCCACACTCGGACGTTGGGTGGCAACGATACAGTGGATTCCAGCCGCCCGAGCCATCTGAGTAATGCGAGTAATCAAAGTTTCGACCTCTTTGCCTGCCACCAACATGAGGTCGGCCAGTTCGTCAATAATCAAGACGATGTAGCTCAGACGATCAGGGATAACAAGCTCTTCATCGCGCGGCACTGTGATCTCTTTATCTAATTCAACAGCAACTCCCTCTGTGGCTTCATCATCATCCTGATGATTCGATTGGGACTTCTTTTGATTTTCTTCCTCAGCCTCTTTGGGTGGTTTTATTGTTCTGGAGTTAAAGCCTTTGATGTTGCGAGCACCCACTTCTGCAAAAATTTTGTAGCGTTTCTCCATTTCACTCACAACCCACTTGAGCGTTAAAACAACTTTTTTGGGATCTGTCACCACCGGAACGATCATATGTGGCAGATTGTTGTATTGCTGCAGTTCAACGACCTTGGGGTCCACCATGACAAAGCGGAGCTCTTCAGGAGAGAACTTATAGAGAAGAGAAGCAACAATCGCATTGATACAGACAGACTTACCTGAACCAGTGCTGCCAGCCACAAGGAGGTGAGGCATCTCGGAGAGGTCAGCTATGATTGGTTTGCCATAGATGTTTTTTCCTAAAGCTATCGGGACGGTGGCCTTTGAGTTAACCCACTCGGGAGACTCTAACAGCTCCCTCATTACAACCTTAATTTTTTCTCGATTAGGAACCTCAACTCCTACAGAGTTTTTTCCTGGGATAGGGGCTAATATATTAATACTGACCGCTTTAAGAGCTGCAGCAAGATTGTCGTTTAACCCCGTAATTTTGGACATCTTAATCCCCTTAGCCGGCAAAAACTCGTAAAGGGTAACGGTAGGGCCTCGGGTGATATTGCCTGGTTTGACTTCAAGATTGAAATCAGCCAAGGTTTGGCGAATGCGGTCAGCATTTGCTACCATTTCTCCTTCTGCATCTCCTTTTTGGATATAAGGCTCAGGCTCAACAAGGAGATCAGTAGAGGGAAGCTGGTAATCATCCGAGCTTTCAGGAACGGGCAGGATGCCCACAGTCTTCTTTTGAGCAAGTTTATCGGGGCTATAAGCATCGATAATTTTGTAGGCTCCTTTTTCTACAGCGGATTTGGCAGTATCATCTTCAAGAGCTTCCTCCTCCACTATTGCAGAAAGAGCCTCTTCCTCCTTACGCTGGCGCTCCTCTTCTTCCTCAGCCTTTTTTGCTTCTAAAGCAAGTTGTTTTTCTTTTTTCTCAGCTACTCGCTCTGCAGCTTCTTTGCGGCGTATTTGGGCTTCTTCCCTTAGCTTTTGAATCTTCCCCAAGATTAAGGCTATCCATTCATCCAGCCTCACATGGGTTAGGCTAATAATGCTGATAATGTAGAGGGTTAAAAGAACAGTAGTTGCGCCTACTTTTCCAAAAACAAAAAAGACGTATCTACTCAAAAAATAACCTGCAAACCCTCCAGGGCTCATCGTGCTGAGGTTTTCTGAGAGTCCGGCAGGAAAGAGGTTTTTATGAATGTCGGCTCCACAGGAGAAGGCCAGAGCAAGCAGGATCATCCAGGGCCATCTGCGCTGCAGATGCTTTAGTATGGAGATGGGAATGGAAAGCCCCCAGGCAATAAAGATGAGTGGAATGCCAAAAGCGCCAAGCCCAAAAGCCCATAAAAACCCACGAGCAATGTAGGCACCAAAAATTCCTATCCAATTAGCTGTTTGGCGAGGGGTGGTTGAAGAGGTGAAGTCGTTCTTGTCATAAGTCAGGAGGGCAAGTAAGAGTAAAACGCCAAAAGCTACGACGGTAATACCGATTATTTCCCAGCGTTTTTCAATGGATTGCTCTTCTTTCCTCTGTCCGCGTTTTCGTGACGCCATAACTCTAGGGTAAGAAGAGGATATTTTTTTGCAATCCTAAAGAATAGCCGGAGTGAAAGAACCGGTTAGTACTTACTAGTAAAGAATGAATAACACCACTGACTTTGGCGTCCAATAAAGTGAGCAGATACGATGGTCTGCTCCGGATGAAATGTTGCAGTCTCCAAGTGCTTTTCGGCGCAAGTGCAAGTACTCAACCGAACAAAACATCGGCATCATGTTATGAAGATAATGAATGCAAACAGAATGTGGACAAGTGCTCTGGTTATTGGGGCGCTGACTATAGCAGCGGCAGCTTCTGAAATGGACCCCGCTCCTGCAGTGAGCAAGGTTAATACAAACATTCAGACTGCTGCCCAAAGCAATCCCAATGTGATTGTCGTTAAGGTAGATGAGAATGGTAAAGAGACTTACTATGCCGGCACGACGACAATCTCCAAGGATGCAGTGCAAAGCGAAAGTTCCTCGGCGGATGAGGTTATTGCTGAAATCGTAGCCGACAAGAACTTGATTACAAAACCCGGTGCCCAGAGCATGGATGAGATGGATCAAACCACCTCAACCCCGCAGTGGTTCTATTTTGGTTTTGCCGGATTGGGTGTGGGGCTTGGTTGGGCACCCAGCTACTATTGCTACACCTATACCTATTACCCCACCTATTACTATCGTCCGGTGCATTATTATCGCCCGGTCTATAGCTACCGATATCGGTATCCCAGATATCACTATCGTTTCTACTGGTGCTAGTAGATTCCAGTTGTGGTTGTGTAGAGGCATTCTGTAACATGGGGAGGAACCAGCTTCTAGCGGAAAGTATCCTCTGGATGCCCATGCGACAAAGATGGCTCCTCCCTTCCTCTGCGAGGGGGAGGGAAGAGCGAAAGAGAGAACTCAGATGAAGGCTAAAACTTGAAGAAAGAGTGAGACTATGAAGAAAACAACCTTTTTATTTGCCCTAATCCTAACAATGACCGTTATGGCTAAGGCTGTAAGTCTGCCTGAGTATCATGAAGATATGCTCAAAAGCTACGGAATAGCTGATTATTTAGCCCGTACCACCGTAAAAGAGAATTTGCCTGGGGTAAAAATAGCCATTCTGGAGCGGGGCTTTGCAGGAGCTGAAGAGGCTGGCAACTTGCCACCGGGTACCCTCATCGTTAATCAGTATGATGAGGAGATGATTAACAAATATGACTTAAATCCGGGCTACGAGGCTCCCCCTGCCAACGAAGCTCATGGGCGGCGTGTGGCCCAACTCGTCTGGGCCATGACCGGAATGAGCTATGATGTTGCCCCCCAGCTTTACCTCTTAAATGCAAACGGTCTTACGAATTTCCGTCGCGCCGTCCGATATGCCATAGAGGAAAAGGTTGATATCATTGTTTATGCGCAAAACTGGGAGTATGGTGGCAACTACGATGGCAAAGGCTTTGTAAATGCGATCGTGGATGATGCGATTGAATCAGGAATCACCTGGATCAATGCTGCTGGTAATTACGGCAGAGCCGTTTACAATGACTCCATTCAAACCTCAAAAGAGGGGAATCTCCTTTTTAATAAAGTCAGTCGTTCTCAAAATCGAGATAAACTCTTCTTCACGATGAAGTCTGATGAGAAAGATGTTCGTGTTCTTTGTGTTTGGAATGATTTTTCAGATGACCGCGACTATCAGGCACTCAAAGACCTTGACCTGTACATCTACGAATACGAGGGTGACCGACTGGGAGAGCTGGTTGGGAAGTCTACCTATGCACAGGTAGCTGTCGATCCCTCAGTTAATGAAGAGCTTTCTGAGCGCCAGCAAAGTCAACTGGCCAGAGAAGAGGTGTTTTTGAACGGTTTGCGTAAGGACAAACGTTATGCAATTGTGATTCACAACGTGAGCAACAACTTTTCGCAGGCGAAAGATAAGATAAGAGTGATTGTTCACGCTAATGAGGGAGTGCTTACTTTTGATGACCACACGGAAGGTGGGGAAATCATGATTCCCGCTGATCACCGTCATGTGATCTCGGTAGGAGATTTATCGGAAAGCTCCTCCAGCGGGCCTACGGTTGACTTTCGCAGGAAGCCGGAGGTTATTTTGCCTCCCTGGATACGGGAAGGGCAGACCAATGTCTACACTGATATTCCTTATGCCGTCTTTTCCGATGACGTCGTGGTTGCCGGTACATCGGCTGATGCAGCAATTTTTGGCGGGATGGCAGCGGTCCTCAAGGCCAATAAACCTGGTATTACTCGCACAGAACTACTGATGATTGCTGGCAGGGTGCAGGCGCAATGGCGTAGCAAGCAGATAGAGGTGGTAGAGCCCGAATATACTGTTAGCGAGAGCTCACCCATGGCTGGTACTGGTCAGCCAGCTTTGGAAAACAGAACGGTCATTATTGAAAGAGAAATTGTCACGGTTCATTCCAATCCGTTTTTAGTGGGTGCCGGTTTTGGGACAGGAGCTGTCATAGTTGGAGCAGGGCCTGTTTTATTTCCACCCCCGATCATAGTGATTAACAGACCTGTTGTGATTCCTGTGGTTCGGCGTTTGCCTCCGGGCCCTCCACGGCCGCCACATGCTGGGTATCATCGTCCGCCCCGCCATCCAAATGGAGATCCGCCTCGTGATGGAAGAGAGCCTCCTGGAAGAAATGGCGTGGGAGAGGGACCCCGCAATGGACATGGAGGTGACGGAGCCAGAATCAATCCACCGGGCAGAGGTGAGGAGAGGGTACGGCCTCCATCAGGAAACCTTGATGGCAGACGCCCTGAGACTGAAATGGATACCAGACCACGTGTTGGCACGCCACAGAGAGATACTGCCAGGCAGCCGGGCATTGCAGATTATCCGCGACGCACCGTTCTTGCTCCAGGTAATCAAAATAACCTGACCACACCTCGGCCTGCACCTGAAAGAATGCGTCCCTTTGATACTGTTAATTCTCCTCCTGGCAGGCGTTCAGCAGCGGAAATGGATGTTCCCGGAAATAACGCACGTGCTCAAGCGCGGCAGAGAGCAGGCAGGGAAAATGGAGCCAATAATACAAGCCTCCAGCAAACAAGAACACTTCCGGAGAATACTAGAGTAGAGCCCTCAAACCGGACTGTAGCGCAGCCGTCTCACTCGGACCTCCGCGTTCGCCCATTGAACCAAACTCGGGTTAGCCCGGAAGCCAGAACTTCGATACCGTCGAGAACTATCGAGAGGCAAGTCTTGCCTCCGAGCCGCCCAACGGCGCCACAGACTCAGCCGGATATGCGGATGCGTCCATCGGTGCAGAATCGTGTCACCCCTGCAGTGAGAAGGCCAACGCCGGTAAGGCCCGCGGTAACGCCACAGGTTACACCTCCGAGCCGACCTGCCGTGCAGCCTCAGGTGACTCCTCAAGTTCGCCCATCGGTGCAGAATCGTGTCACCCCTGCAGTGAGAACGCCAACGCCGGCAAGGCCCGCAGTAACGGCGCAGATT
>JAGVTF010000080.1 GCA_019136955.1 Verrucomicrobiota bacterium | reverse complement strand
AGACCTGCAGTATTCAAGTAAATACAGTAAAAGCACTCAGAGGATAAAAGCACTCAGAGGATTACCCACAATTTTCCAAGAGGCACTTCACAATTCCGTGTTCATCCGTGGTTCCTGTTCCGGTTCCTTACCCCTGTGCATCCGTGGTTTCAGGGAGAAATGCGTTTTTATATTATCATTCTGGGGGATTGACAGTTGGGGTGAAACCTGAGAAACTCGTCCGAAGTTTATGAGTATTCCTACTTATACGATTCCAAAGTTTGACCTGTTAGCGGTTGATTGGTCGATATTGATCATCTATTTCATCTTTGTCCTTGGTGTCGGTTTTGCCTTGAAGCGGTACATGAAGACCAGTACGGATTTCTTCCTGTCGGGCAAATCGATTGCAGCCTGGATCACCGGTTTGGCTTTCATATCGGCCAACCTGGGAGCGCAGGAGGTGATCGGCATGGCGGCATCGGGGGCCAAGTATGGTATCGCGACGAGCCATTTTTACTGGATAGGCGCCATTCCGGCGATGATCTTCGTCGGTATCTTCATGATGCCTTTTTATTATGGCTCCAAGGCGCGCTCGGTGCCCGAGTATTTGAAGCTGCGTTTTGATGAAAAGACGCGCGGGTTTAACGCGCTCTCCTTCGCGGCGATGACGATTTTCTCCTCGGGTATCTCCATGTACGCGATGGGCAAGCTGCTGAACCTGCTCCTGGGGTGGGATTTCCATACCTGCGTGCTGGTTTCGGGCTTCATCGTGCTGCTTTATACCTTCCTGGGAGGGCTGACCTCGGCGATCTATAACGAGGTGATTCAGTTTTTCCTGATCGTCTTCGGTTTTATCCCTCTGGTTTTCCTGGGGTTGAAGAACGTTGGCGGCTGGGCCGGAGTGAAGGCGCGGCTGGCGCAGGAGGGATGGTTCCGCTCCGAGGTTCTGGCCGAGAAGATGAACCCCGATGCGCTGACTCACTCCTGGAAATATATGGGAGAGGCGACGGCCAACCCGATGGGCGTGGAGTGGTTCGGGCTGGTGATGGGCCTCGGTTTCGTATTGAGTTTTGGTTACTGGTGCACCGATTTCCTGGTGGTGCAGCGTGCCATGGCGGCCAAAGATATGAGCGCCGCGCGCAGGACCCCGCTGATCGCGGCGATTCCCAAGATGCTCTTTCCGCTTCTGGTAATTCTGCCCGGTATGTTGGCGATCGGCATTGCGCCGCTGGCGGATAAGGTGCTGGAGCCCTCCGCGACATCGGCCAAATCAGCCATCACGCTCCAAATCGAGCAGAGCAACCCGGAGCTGGCCCAGCGGCTGGTCCAACACGGGGCGCCGAGCATGGAGGAGCTGACGGCTCTGGGCGGTCGTGGATTGGTACCGCCGAAGATTGAAAACGTGGTATCGACCCGCGAAGGTGGCAAGAAAGGCGAAATCGTTTTCAAGAAACAGAGGGATGGGCAGCCGATTCTGGATAAGAGAGGCCAGCCGATCGTGGAGCTTGACTATGACCTGGTCATCCCGATGATGCTTCACAAGTATTTCCCGGCCGGTCTGTTGGGTCTGGGGCTTTGCGCCCTGATGGCCTCCTTCATGTCCGGCATGGCGGGCAATACGACCGCTTTCAACACGGTCTGGACCTATGATATTTATCAATCCTACATTCGCAAGAACGCGCCCGACAAGCATTACCTCTGGATGGGGCGTTATGCGACGGTGGGGGGTATTCTGCTTTCGATGCTGGCGGCTTACGCGGCGACGCGCTTCAACAACATTATGGATATTCTCCAGTTGGTGTTCGCTTTTGTCAATGCGCCGCTTTTCGCCACTTTCATGCTCGGCATGTTCTGGCGCAGAGCCACGGGGCACGGCGCCTTCTGCGGGCTGGTATCGGGGACGTTGGCGGCCCTTATCCACCACGGTCTGACCTTGCCTTATGGCTCCATGGCCGGAATGAAGGGCGGGTTCTTCGCTCTGGTCCATACCTATCCAAGCGAGATGGCCCAGAACTTCTGGACCGCTATTTTCGCCTGGACGACCTGTTTCGTAGTGACGATCGTCGTTTCGCTGGCCACGCGGCAGACCAAGAAGCCTGCGGAGCTCAAGGGACTGGTCTATTCGCTCACGCCCAAGCCGAGCGAAGATGGCATCCCGTGGTACAAACAGCCGGCCTATCTGGGCGGAGCGGTGCTGGCAGTAACCTTAGTTTTGAACATCATATTCTGGTAGAAGAAAGGAGAAGAGGAAGATGAGCGCTGATATTCGAATTCCGATTGGTTCCATGTTTTTGCTGATGGGGGTGGTCCTGGCTTTTTACGGGCTGGGGACCTCCGGGGCGGAGATGTATGCAAAGTCTCTGGGGATGAACATGAACATCTACTGGGGAGGAGCGATGCTGCTCTTTGGGGCCATCATGCTCGCTTTTGGGCTGAAGGCTCAATTTTGCGGCAAAGACAAATAAATGTCCGTTTGCCTGAAGAACTGACCGTAGCAGAAATTGAGAATGGTGTTTACGGCCATTCTCAATTTTTATATTTATAGAAGCCGATGCGCCTGCTCGATCGATATTTACTGCGTGAGCTGCTCGTGCCGCTTTTCTTTTGTCTGGCGGGGGGCCTGGCTTTCTACATGACCTTCGACCTCTTTTCCTCGATGAACGACCTGCGTCGCCACGAGGCCGGAGTGGGGGGCATCCTGCTATACAGTCTGGCCAAGGCGCCGGAGCTTCTGGTGATGATCCTGCCGCCGGCTCTGCTTTTGGCGCTGCTCTATGCGATATCGAGCCACTCGCGCCATAATGAGCTGGTGGCGATGCGCGCGGCCGGCATCAATATCTGGAGGATTTGCGCTCCGTACCTGCTGGTGGCGGTGACTCTGGGGGGGATTCTTTTTTACCTGAACGAGGAGTGGGCGCCGGCGGGCGAACGACTGGCCCGGAGTATCCGTAAGGGGAGAAAGATCGAGACGGAGCAGGTTTTCGAGAACATCAATTTCATTAACGCGGTCGATGGGCGCGTCTGGAATATCGGCAAGTACCATGTCAAAGAGAAGAGGATGGAGAGCCCGAGCGTGGAGTTCACCCGCCGTTCTGAGTTCGATACGCCGGAGCCGCTGGCGATTGTGGAGCGCGGCCAGCCCAGGGGCGACACGGTAAAGGTGATGGCCGAGAGCGCGGAGTGGGTTTCGGACGGGTGGCTTTTTAAAAATGCGCAGGTTTTTACCTATTATTATACGGAGGAGGGGCTGGAATCGAGCCTGCCGGTGCCGGAGAAGTATCCGGAGCTTACCTTGGCGCAAATCGATGATACGCCGGAGGAGATTGAATCCGAAGTGTTTATCAGCACTTTTGATTCTTTTAAATCCGCGCGCAGGGCGCACTTGAGCCTCTCGCAGATACGGCTTTACCTCGGTTCCCATGCCGGTGCCGATAACCCGCTCATCCGGCGCGTTAAAACGCTTTACTATTCGAGGATGGCTTCTCCCTTCACCTGTCTGGTGGTGGTATTGGTAGCCTTACCGTTCAGTTTGCGGGGCGGACGGCGGAATGTCTTTGTGGGAGTGGCCAGTAGCATTGTGATTTGTTTTTGCTTTTTTTTGCTGAACGAGGTAAGTTTAGCTCTGGGAGCGGGGGGCTACATCAG
This sequence comes from Verrucomicrobiota bacterium, assembly GCA_019136955.1. GTDB lineage: Bacteria > Verrucomicrobiota > Verrucomicrobiia > Limisphaerales > UBA1412 > UBA1412. Next base: position 22,718 of record JAGVTF010000080.1, on the reverse strand, counting down.
TCCCTGGCTCAGTGCGTGGTTACCAAATCTCCTTTTTGGCGTGGGAGGTTTTACCGCAGTCAGGAAACTGGTCTAAGTCGACCGACCTTCAGACAAGAGATTCTATTTACATCAGAAGCGTTAGGGAGATTGTATGAATAAGCGCAGGCTGGCACGAGAGCGTGCCGTTCAATTTTTATACCAATGGGATTTAAACAGCTCCGGAGAAGCAACGGAGGGGCTGGAGCGCTTCTGGGAAGTGCATCGTGCCGAGCCGCTTTTTGATGACAAGGCCAAGGCTACCTGGAGCCCCGAAGAAAAGCGGAAGCTGCCGCCACCTTCTTTGCAGGACCTGGCGGTCAAGGACTTCATGGAAAGTCTGGTGCTTGGCGTTTTGAAGCATTTGCCCGAGCTGGACCAGACCATTGTCAAGTATGCGAAGAACTGGAATCTCCGGCGGATGGCAACGGTGGACCGCAATATTTTGCGTCTGGCAGTCTATGAAATCAAACACCGCAATGATATCCCGCCGGTGGTCAGCATCAATGAAGCGGTCGATATCGCCAAGAAATACTCCACTGAGGACAGCGGCAAATTCGTCAACGGGATTTTGGATAAGATACGCTCCGATACGCTGCGCCCCTCACGCCAGAGCACCGAGCGGTAATTTGCAATAGAATGAGTAAACTCAACCCAGCTAATCCGGTTGCAGACTTGCATCTGCACTCTCACTACTCCGATGGCACCTATACGCCCCAGACTTTGGTGGCGAGAGCTCTCAAGACGGGGCTCTCCTGCATCGCCCTGACCGATCATGATACGTTGGAGGGCTGCGCCGCCACGCAAAAGCTTTGTGAGGAGGCCGGTATCGGTTTTATCGCCGGAGTGGAGCTGACCGCTTATGCGCTGGGCGAAGAGGTGCATATCCTGGGGCTGCATGTGAATTTGGACAATGAGCCGTTCCTGGAGAAGATGAGGGAATTCCAGGAGGGGCGCAAGAATCGCATTATCGAGATGGTCTCCCTGCTCAACAAGGAGGGGGTGGGGCTGAGCGTGGAGGAGGTTCTGGAGCTGGCGCATCATTGCAGCGCGCCCGGACGGATGCACATTGCGCATGCTCTTTTGCGTGGCAAGCATTGCAAGAGCCATGACGAGGCCTTTAGCCGCTACATTGGCGAGGGGAAGGTGGCCTGGGCGCCCAAAGTGAATTGCAGTATCGAGGCGGCCGTGGAGCTTCTCCATGGGGCCGGCGCCGCGGCGCTGGTCGCCCACCCGGGGATGCAGAGGGACCGTGCAGCGGTCTGTGAATATGCCATTGAGAAGGGGATTGACGGTTTTGAGTGTTACCATCCGCGCCACTCCAACAGCACGACTCGGCGTTTAATTGAGCTCTGCCAGGCGCATCAACTGCTGATCAGCGGCGGCTCCGATTGTCATGGTGTGGAAGAACGGATTTACATGGGGAGCATCCGGCTGCCCATTCAATATGTGGAACAGTTGAATCAATGGGTTTATTCCAAAAATTTAAAGAAGGCCTGAGGAGGACTCAGGAGAAGGTATCCCGAGAAATTAAGCGCATTTTTACCGGCTCGCCCAAGCTGACGCTTGAGAGCATTGAAGAGCTGGAGGAGGCGCTTTTGGGCGGTGATTTCGGCATGGCGCTGACCACGCAGATCATTGCGGCCGTCCGCAGAGAGTACGAAGGACAGGGGCGCAACGGCCAGAGCGTTCTGGAGATCGCCCAGCGGGAGCTGGTCTCCTGCTTTCCGGCGGAGGGGGGCCAGGGTTTGAGGGAATTTTCTTCCAATGGACCGGTCGTGGTCTCAATGGTCGGGGTGAACGGTGTTGGCAAAACGACGACGGCGGCCAAGCTGGCCTGGAAGATGAGCCTGGAGGGCCACAGCACGATGCTGGCTGCCTGCGATACGTTCCGCGCAGCCGCCATTGAGCAGTTGAAGCTCTGGGGCAACCGGCTCAACGTGCCGGTCATCGCCGGTAATTACGGGGCCGACCCCGCGGCGGTGGCGCATGACGCCATCGGCTCGGCGATCGCCAACGATATCCATTATCTTTTTATTGATACGGCCGGCCGCCTGCATACCAAGAGCAACCTGATGCAGGAGCTCCAGAAGGTTCATCGGGTGATGGACCGCAAGCTGGAGGGGGCCCCGCATGAGACGCTCCTGGTGCTCGATGCCTCCACCGGAATGAACGCATTGACCCAGGCGCGTGAATTCCACAAGGCGGTTCCGCTGACGGGGCTGGTGGTCACCAAGCTTGATGGGACCAGCCGCGGCGGCATGGTGACCGCTATCCAGAAGGAGCTTGGGTTGCCGGTAAAATTCATCGGGCTGGGGGAGCAGCCTGACGACTTGCAGCCTTTTGACGTTCAGCAATATGCAGAGGCGATCTTTGGCGCATAACCCCTGCGGGCAGAAGAAAAATAAAAAAATAGTGGATCATTGTAAGAGCGTTACTTTTGAGGGGGAGTTCAAGCTGCGCAGCGGCCACTCCTTCCCGCGAATCACTCTGGCCTATGAAACCTATGGCCGGCTCAATGCGGATGCCTCCAATGCGATCGTGATTTTCCATGCCCTTTCGGGGGATTCTCACGTCGCCAGCCATGGCCCTGAGGATGTCCCGGGTTGGTGGGAGGATGCCGTGGGCCCGGGCAAGGCCTACGATACGGATAAATACTTTATCATTTGCAGCAACGTCCTGGGCGGCTGCAAGGGGAGCACGGGGCCGATGTTCATCAACCCCGCCGATGGCAAGCCTTACGGGATGGATTTCCCGGTGGTCACCATTGAAGATATGGTCCATGCACAGGCGAAACTGCTTGATTATCTGGGAGTTGAGACGGCGCTTCTGACCACCGGCGGCTCCATGGGCGGGATGCTTGCCCTGCAATGGGCGGTTTCCTATCCCACACGGGTCCGGAACGTCCAGATATTGGCTTCGACCGGCTGGGTCTCCCCGCAGACGATTGCGCTCAATGAGGTGGCACGGCAGGCGATCTACGCTGACCCCAACTGGAATAATGGCGATTATTACGAAGAGGGGCAGCCGCGGCCCGATAAGGGGCTGGCCGTCGCGCGGATGATCGAGCACATCACCTATCTGTGTGAGGAATCGATGCAGAACAAGTTCGGCCGCAAGCTCCGGGACCGCGAAAAGGTCGGCTACGATTTCAAGATAGACTTTGAGGTGGAGAGCTACCTGCGCTACCGCGGGGAGAGCTTCACGCGGCGTTTTGACGCCAACTCGCTGCTCTACGTGACCAAGGCGATTGATTACTTCGATATCGCCGAGGGGTTTGACTCGCTCGACGAGGCGTTGCAGCGGATAGAGGCGCGGGTTCTGGTCGCCAGCTATTCTTCGGACTGGCTCTTCCCGCCGCAGCAATCGGTCGCACTGGCCAGCGCGCTCCTCCGCAGCGGGATTGATACGACCTATGTCGGCATTGAGAGCCAGTACGGGCACGATTCCTTCCTGCTGGAAGTCGATAAGCTGAGCAAGCTGACGCGTGATTTCCTCTCACCGCCCTCAGAGATAGAGCTTGAGCCGCTGCAGGTGGCCTGCCGGAACCTGAGCGAAGAGAAGCGGCAGGATTATGCCTTGATACTCAACCTGATTCCGCCCCAGACGCGGGTGCTTGACCTTGGTTGCGGCACCGGCGAGTTGATTGAGCGGCTGGCGCGTGAGAAGCGGGCCCAGACGCGCGGGGTTGATTTGAGCGAAGAGAACGTCCGAGCCTGCATCGCGCGCGGGCTCTCGGTGCGTCAGGGCAATATCGATGAGGGGCTGCGCGATTATCCGGAGGGCGAATTTGACTACGTGATTTTGAGCCAGACGCTTCCCTATCTGGATAATCCGGCCGCCGTGGTGGAGGAGATGCTCCGTGTTGGGCGCAGGGCGATTATCTCCTTTGAAAATGCCGGCTACTGGGCCGATGCCTTCAATGCCGCTCTGGGCAAGGGGATGGGGCCGACGCTTCTCTCTGGCGCGCCTCGTGCGCGAGCCATTACGCTGGAGCAGTTTGAGGAGTTTGCGCGGAAGGTCGGCGCCGTCATTGAGCGTGCCGAGTATTTCTGCCTGGGCAAGCCGATGGCAGAATCGCCGGAGGTGATGGAAGTATTGCAAAGGAGCGAACCGGGTCTGGAGCCTGCCAAAACGCCATCCTGGATGGCTGATACAGCGCTCTATGTGCTGCTAAAAAGGTAGAAAACCTGCTTTTACTGCCTTTGTGAAAGAAAAGAAGGAGTTTTCTGTTGAAATTCTTTCGCAAGTAGCGTTACTATTTCGGAGAGGTACAATGATTGTATGAAAACAACACGTAGGAGTTTTTTAAAGTCGGCCCTCGCATTAAGCGGTGCGGCTGTAGCGTTCCCCACTATTATTCCCTCGACCGTTTTGGGTCGTAACGGGAAGGTGGCGCCTTCAAACCGAGTCTGTATGGCTTTTATCGGTACCGGCAACCAGGGCACCGGAGACATGAGCAACTTCCTCAGAGACAGGAGAGTGCAGGTAGTCGCCGTTTGCGACGTCAACCGTGAAAGCGATGGATACTGGGATAACGCCATCGGCGGCAGAGAGCCTGCCCGCCGTCGGGTGAATGATTACTATGCCCAGGGCCGGGATAGCGGAGTCTATAACGGATGCGCCGTCTATGCCGATTTCCGTCCGATGATCTCCCGTCCCGATATCGACGCGATAGAAGTGGCGACTCCCGACCACTGGCATGCGCTGCTTTCGGTCGAATCAATGAAAGCCGGCAAGGCCGTTTACTGCCAGAAGCCGCTTTCTCTGACCGTCTCTGATGGCCGCGCCATTTCGGACGCCGCGAGGAAATATGGCGCCGTCTTCCAGTGCGGGAGCCAGCAGCGCTCCGAGAGGAATTTCCGTCTTGCCTGCGAATTCGTCCTCAATGGAGGCATTGGCAAGCTGGAGACTGTGGAGTGTGGATTGCCTGGCGGCTGGTCCGATTATGGCAAAACGGCACAGTTCAAGAACACGAGCGCCGTACCTGATGGCCTGAACTATGATTTCTGGCTGGGTCCCGCGCCGGAGGCTCCCTATTGCAAGGCCAGAGTCGGCGTCAATTATCGCTGGGTGAAGGATTACTCGGGCGGACAACTGACAGACTGGGGTGGGCACCATCCTGACATTGCCCAGTGGGGCATGGGAACCCAATACACGGGACCGGTGGAGATATTGAACGCGGTCGGTAAAGTACCGGAAGACCCTGTCTACAATACCTTTACCGAGTATCGCTATGAGTGCGTCTATGAAAACGGCGTCCGGATGACGATTGCCAATGACCTGCGCGGCGGCGTCACCTTCAAGGGAACTGACGGCACCGTCTGGGTCAACCGCGGCGCTCTGGATGCCAGAGATAAGAACAATAATAAGATCGATCTCTACGAGCTTGATGAGGAAGAGTTCAAGGTGAAACTCTACCAGAGCGATAACCACTACCGTAACTTTATTGATTGCATCTATACGGGTAAGGAATGCATTGCGCCGGCTGAAGTGGCTCACCGCTCGGTCACGCTCTCCCATTTAGGCAATATCGCCATGACGCTGGGGGCGAGTAAACTCAAGTGGGACCCCGAAAAAGAACAGTTCATCGGCAATGATGAGGCGAACAAGATGCTCAGCCGTGAGTATCGCAAGCCGTGGGTCCTGAGAGTCTAATCTGTCTGGGTGTCTAAGCTAATTGATCAACAAAAACAAATCCAGGAGCTGGTTGGAGATATCAAATCAGCTTCCTGGGTTAGCGTCGATACGGAGGCCAACTCCATGTACGCTTATCCGGAGCGCGTCTGCCTGCTCCAGTTGAGCACGGAGGAGCGGGACGCGATCGTCGATACCCTCGCAAAGGGACTTGACCTGAAGTCTCTCTTCGCCGTATTACGCAAGAAGCCTCTTATCATGCACGGAGCCGATTATGATTTGCGGCTCCTCTACAAGGGTTATAAATTCCGGCCGCTGGAGGTCTTTGACACCATGCTGGCCGCCAAGCTCCTGGGCGAGCCCTCCTGTGGTCTGGCCCAGCTCTGCGAGGCATACATGGGGGTGCATCTGGTCAAGAAGCATCAGAAGGCCGATTGGGGCAAGCGTCCACTGCCTCAGGAGCTCTTGAGCTATGCCATCAAAGACTCCTTCTATCTGCATGAGCTGAAGCGCCGGCTCGAAAAGCGGCTCATTGAGGAGGGGAAGCTCGAGTGGCACCGGCAGAACTGCGAGCGCCTGATCAAGGATTGCACCACACCGGTGAAGGTGGATACTGCCCGAGAGTGGCGGCTGGGCGGCTCGGAGAATTTTTCGCGTCGCGAGCTGGGTCTCTTACGTGCGCTCTGGTATTGGCGCGAGGCCGAAGCCATCCGCAGCAATCGACCGCTCTTTTTCATCATGCGGCCCGATACGATGACCACCATCGCCAGGCTGGCCGGCTCCGGTAAAGACTTCAAAAAGCTGGTACCCCGCTATTCACCGGAGCGAAAATCGACCTTTTTCAAGGCGGTTGAAGAGGCGCTCCAGTTGCCTGTGCGTAAATTGCCGCTCCAGCTTCGCAGGGAGTACTCGCGCTTTTCCCCCTACCAGCAGCGGCAGCTTGAGCACCTCATCCAACTGCGCGACCAGAAAGCGCGTGAGCTGGATATGGAGCCGACCCTGATCGCCAGCAGAGCCGACCTGGTCGGCTGCGTGCGCGAGAGCGATAAATGCCATTTAACCGAGTGGCAGAAAGAGGCGCTCGGCTTTAGCTATGAGGAGGAGAAGTGGGTGCTTCCGACGCCTCCGGTGTTTGTTCGCCAAAAGAGGCAGCGCCGCAGGAGACCCTACCGGCAGGCCTCCCGTGCTCACGGCCAGAATAATTCCGGCAATCACGCCGCACCGGCTTCGGGAAAATCCCCAGCTCCCGCCCCAAACCCCGAATCGGCTCCCGTAAAGTAAGCCGTTTTATCCGCGCACCTGCCTGCTGCCGGTAGCGAAAGCCCCGGAGAGTTTTGGGATTTTTGGCGTGCATGACTCGTTCTTTATCCCCATACTTTGCGGCAGGGTATGAGCAGAGAGCCTTTATTAACGTTGGAGCTCCCGGGAATCAAAAAGGTGAAGAGCGGCAAAGTCCGTGAAGTCTTTGACCTGGGGAAGTATTTACTTTTTGTCGCCACGGACCGGATTTCCGCCTTTGACTGCGTGATGCCCAACGGGATTCCCAATAAGGGCAAAGCGCTTACGCTGATGAGCCATTACTGGTTTGATGGCAGCGCGGATATTATCGGCAATCACCGGCTGGGCGCTGCCGATGAGCCGCTGCCGGAGGCGCTCAAGCCGTTCGAATCCATGCTGGCGGGGCGCTCCATGATCGTTCGCAAGGCTCAGCCGCTGGCCATCGAGTGCGTGGTCCGCGGTTACCTGGCCGGTTCGGGCTGGAAGGAATACCGGAAGAGCCGGACGGTTTGCGGAATCGAGCTGCCGCCCGGGCTCCTGGAGTCTTCCGAGCTGCCCCAGCCGATTTTTACCCCCTCCACCAAGGCCGAAGAGGGCCATGACGAGAATATCAGCTTCGCGCAGGCGGAGGAGATTGTCGGCAAAGAGATAGCGCAGCGGGTGAAAGAGGCCAGCCTCCGGCTCTACGGCTGGGCGCGCGATGTCGCCCGCAAGCAGGGGATCATTATTGCCGATACCAAGTTCGAGTTCGGCATTTTCGAGGGGAATATTATCCTGATTGATGAGGTGTTGACCCCGGACTCCTCACGGTTCTGGCCGCTGGATGATTACAGCCCCGGCAGAGGCCAGATGAGCTTTGATAAACAGTTCGTGCGCGATTACCTGGAGACGCTCGACTGGAACAAACAACCGCCGGCGCCGGCATTGCCCGAAGAGGTCGTCCGCAAAACGGCCGAGAAATATGCCGAGGCCTGCCGCCGCCTGACCGGTAAAGAACTTTGCTGAACCCCGGAGGCTGCCGCACGCCATGGAGAGATTGATTGATGAATTCCTGCTCTATTTGCGCCATGAGCGCGGAGCCGCGGAGAATACGCAGGCGACCTATTCGGCGGTCCTGCGGCGGCTCGCGGATTGGGCCACCCGGCGGCGCATCCGCAACTGGAAGGAATTCACTCTGGCGGATCTGACCGAGTTTTTGAGCGAGGAAAAAGAGCGCCCCGTCGTGAAACGCAAAGGGGCCAAGCCGCATGAGCCGAGTGTCTCGACTCTGTACCTCGTGATTGCCGCGCTCAAGGCGTTCTTCAAGTTTTGCGAGGCGGAGAAGGTGCTCCCCTTCAACATCGCCGAGAATCTTTCCCTGCCGCGCCGCTGGGAGGCTCTGCCCAGAGCGCTGGAGGCTGAGCAGATAGAGCGGCTCCTGCGCAAGCCGCCCCAGATGCGCCCGCGTGATTATTGCGACCAGGCGGTTCTGGAGCTTGCCTACTCCTCGGGCCTGCGCCTCTCCGAGCTGTGCGGTTTGCGGCTGGAGCAGCTCCACCTCGAGGAGGGCTTCATCACCGTGATTGGCAAAGGCAACAAGGAGCGGGTGGTGCCGGTCGGTAAAATGGCGATAGAGGCAATCCGGCAATATCTCTCGCAAGGCAGACCCGATTTATCCAAGCCCAAATCCCCGGGCAATCTCTTCCTGACCACTCGCGGCACCCGGTTCGCCCCCGTCACGCTCTGGCTGCGAATCAAGAACCGCGTCAAGGCCGCCGGCCTGCCCGAAAGTATCACCCCGCACGGCCTGCGGCATAGTTTTGCCACGCATCTCCTGGAGCATGGCGCCGACCTGCGGGTCATCCAGGAGCTTCTGGGCCACGCCAGCATCAGCACGACCGAGGTCTATACCCATGTGGCCAGGGCCCGCCTGAAAGAGGTTCACCGCCGCTTCCATCCGAGGTCCTAAAAAAAACTCCGCCTGCCGGGGGCAGACGGAGTGCCTGAAGGTTTATTTAATTCTTCTAACCTGTTTCGTCAGATATATTTGGGGACGACGAACGGGTAGCGGTAGTCGCGCGTGAGCATCGCATTGGCGCGGTCGTTACCGACAAAGAACTCCTGTTTTTCGTACATTTCCAGCACGGGGCCGAGGAAGGTCTTTTCCTGTTCGAGGTTGATCAGGTTGGCCTGGAGATGCTCCCAGACTCGTTCGCCCGCTTCGAGCATGTGCGGGAGCTGGCGCAGCACCTGTTCGACTTCGTCCGCCCTTGCGAGCTTGCCCAGCCGGTAGGAGATATTACCCGTATGGCAGAGCGCGCTGGAGAGGTGCCCCTCCAGAATATCGGCGGTGAGGTCGCTCGCCTTGCGGCTGCGGATCGCCTCAATCCAGTTTGCGTGGTGGTTGCCGCCGGCGGAGAATTTTTTCAATTCATTCCCATCCCAATCAAAGGCGGTGGCGCTGTTGTAGTTGGGGTTGACCACGTAGCCCTCGTCACACTCCACGATGACGCCGATGCTGGCCCCTTTGAGGTTATCCATCTTGCCGTCGCTGGCGGAGGCGGGGAGGCCGCGGACTTCGAAAATCAGCGCTTTCTTGCCGTAATCGTGGTAGATGAGCTGCGTATTCGCCGTTTCGCCGTTGTCGATATAGCCGTAGCGGCCGCCGGCGCTCCAGACGCGGCGTGAGAGCGTCTTTTCACCCAGGAACCAGCGGGCGATATCCATCTGGTGGATGCCCTGATTGCCGAGGTCGCCGCAACCGGTCGCCCAGACCCAGTGCCAATCATAGTGAAGCTGTTTACGCATCAGCGGCTCCATCGGGGCCGGCCCGCACCAGAGGTCGTAATCGATATTGGCGGGGATGGGCTGGGGCATCTGTACGTGGCCGATGGTGTCGCGGCGCTTGTAGCAGAGCGCACGGGCCACATTGACCTTGCCCAGATTCCCTGCCTGGACCCAGGCGACCGCCTCCTGCAAACCGCGGCTGGAGCGGCACTGGGTACCGGTCTGGACAATCCGCTTATATTTGCGGGCCGCCTCGACCATCCGGCGCCCTTCACTGACGTTATGAGAGACCGGTTTTTCCACGTAAACATCCTTACCCGCCTGGCAGGCCCAGATCGTCCCGAGCGAATGCCAGTGATTGGGAGTAGCCATCGAGACGGCGTCTATTTCGGGGTCGTCGAAAATCTCGCGCATATCGGTGCATGCCTTGACCTTAACATCCTTTTGCTCCAGTTGAGCGACCCGCTGCCTGAGGACGGCTGAATCGGCATCACAGAGGGCGACTACGCGGACGCCCGGTATCTTGAGCAGGTCGTTGATATGGCCGTTACCCTGGCCGCGGATACCGATCACCGCCACCCTGATATCGTCATTGGCGCCCAGAGGTCGGTCGGTGACCTGGGCGTGCACCTGGCTGAGCCAGGCAGGGGCGGCCAGAGCGCCCGCACCCAAAAGAGAGGACTTAATAAAATCCCTACGATTTAGTTTCTGCGTCTTACTCATAACAATACTTTCCAATTGCTAAGGCCCAGTGTAACCCGCACCGGTTGCGGGCGACAAGCCTCTTTTTTCCTATTGATGCTAAAAATATTTTATCCCTCCTGCAGAGCCAGCCAGAGCGCGCGGTAGTAGCGCATGATCCGGACCGGGTCGGGGTTGTGCGGGATTTCCGCCAGAGTGTAGCCCGTGAAGCCGTCGTGCTTCAGGCAAGCGAAGAGTTTGCGCCAGGGGTAGCCGGCGTTCCAGAGCTCGGTGATGTGGCAGACGGTGATCTTGTGTTTCACCAGCTCGTAGTTATAATCCCAGCCTTCGCCTTTCAAGTCATCCATATTGGAATTCCAGCAGACGGTGGCGTTGGGGTGGTCGGCCACATCGATGATCTTCCTGATATTGGGGAGGAGGCAGGTCTGGTTGCCGTGAACCTCCATCCGGATATCAATCCCGAGCTCCGCGCCGTAGATAGCGACCTGGCGAAAGGCTTTGCCGATCTGCTCCAGTGTCTTTTCCGGCGGTACGCCTGCGGGCATATCATTGGGGCGAACCTTGATCGCTTCGGCGCCGACATCCCGCGCCAGCTTGATATATTCGCGGGTCCCCTCAATGTCCCGTTTGAGTTTATCGGGGTCGGGGGTGTGGTAATCAAAAACGCTCCCCAGGCTCACCAGCCGGACCGGTGAATCGGCAAAGCGCGCCTTTACCTCCTGGCGTTCGGCTGCCGTGAGGTTGACTTCTACCTTGTGGGCATGGGTGGTGCGAAGCTCGACCCCTTCAAAGCCGGTTTCGCTGCAGCTCTTGATCAGGGCCGGCACATCCATATCTTTGCCGAGGTTATAGGTGACCAGCCCCAACTTGAAACCGCCCGGCGATGAGCTTTGAGGTTTGGCTTCCTCGGCTCGGGCGTTGCTTGGGAAGGGGAGGGCGGCCGCGGCGGCCAGCCCGCCCAGAGTCTGAATAAAATGGCGACGATTCATTTTTCTGAGAGTGATTTAAAGGTTTACTCTATTTGATGAATTCTTCGTATTCTCTGGCGATCTCCGCCTCGGTATCGCTGCCTTTGTGGAAAATCACCCGATATTTGAAAGTCAGGCTCTCCTCTTTTTTGAGGAGGTAATCGCCCGCATTGGCCGGGGTGCGCTCGCCGCTTGAGGTTTTCGGCTCAAAATCGTGGATGCCGAAGGGGTTGGCGGCAAAGAGCCCGTAATCGCGGACATGCCACCAGGTGGGGAAGCGGAGGTTATCGGGGTGGTCCAGAATGGCGATGCCGACGGTTTGACCCTCCACCGGTCCAAAGTAATCGACCCAGGCGGCCCGTTTGCCCCAGGTGGCGGCATCTTTGAGCCCCTCGCTGTTGACGATATGGCCCTTATTGAGCCCTCCTTTGAGGCGCATGCTCTCGGCGATGCGGATACCGAAGGTACCCTCCTTGGTATCGCCCAGGTTGGCATCTTCACCGACGGCGCTCAGCGTGATGGTGAGGTCCAGATAACGCTTTTGGGCATCGCCAAAGAATTCGTATTTGCGTTGGTCCTTGAGCTGAACCGTCTTGCCGTCGGGCTTGACCCAGTAGTTGAGCGACTCGATAACGCCATGCTCCCCCGATTGAAGCTGGATGAAGTTCTGGTGGAGGATGCGTCCGTTTTTGCCGTCTTCGGTCCAGTAATCGACGCCGTTCACATCGCCATGGGTGAACCAGAAGGCTTTTTGATGCGGGTGGTCGGTCTGCTCCCTTTCCACTTTTTTCATCGGATAGCTCCGGACCATGAGGAGGTTATCGGGACCGTAGAGCGGGTAGAGAAACGGTTTGGCCGCTTCCTGGTAGTTGTAGGTGAAGAAGAGCTCGCCGCCGAGCCAGGCCTCCAGAGCGGTATCAGTGGTCTGGATTTTTGCCGGGGCCTCCACTGCCTCTGCGCAGGAGCCGCTCAGCGCCCACGCCGCCGCGCAGAGCAAGGATAACGATACATTTCCAACTGATTTGAACATATGGCCCTATTTAAGACCCAAAACAGCCCCCAGGTCAAGCGCGATAAAGAACAAAAAAACGGGGTATCGGTGAGGATACCCCGGTTGATGAGTTAAAAGAACAAAATGAAACTATTGCGTGTTACTCGGTTCTGGGAAGCAGGAGGATGAACTCGCCGCGCCGGTTCTGGGCGTAGCTGGCTTCATCGGTGCCCAGGGCAACCGGGCGCGCTTCACCCCAGGAGCGGGTGCGGACGCGGCCGGCCTGGATGCCTTCTTTGGTGATGGCTTCGCGGGCCGAGAGAGCGCGGCGCTCACCCAGAGCCTGGTTGTATTCCTCGGTGCCCCGTTCATCGCAGTGGCCGTCAATCAGCAGGTAGCAATCGCCATGAGCTTTGAGGTAATCGGCGACGGCCTCAACATTGATTCTATCGGAGGGGCGTACAGCGGAGCTGTCAAAATCGAAATGGATGGTATAATCCTTAAAAATCTCGGTATCCATGGGGCGGCCTTCGAAGCTCTGGCGGCTGGCCTGGCCAATGCCGGTATCATCAAAGTCCACTCCCTCCACATTGTCCAAACCGTGAGAGAAGGCGTCATCGTCAGCATAGGCGCCTGTGCGGTCCGCACCGGTTGGACCTGAGGGTCTGGTCGTACCAGTGCCCTGGTTTCTGGTTCCAGCCAATGGGTCGGTGGTGCCGGCCTGGCTGATCGTCGGGTCCAGCTTCGGGATGCTGGATGTGGGGGTCTTGGGGTTCTTGCAAGAGGTGAGGAGAGAAACCGCCAAGCTAAGTCCCAGTACCAGGACAAGTTTCGTGATTGATTTCATAGTCTACAGTTCTTTTTGATTGTTCTTTACCGAGTCCAGCAGGGCTGAGACGCACTGCCGGTGACGTTTGTTATAGTTTTGGACTTTTTAGTCGGAACGTCAAGCATAACCAGCGTACTTTTTTTGCCTGACTTTCTACAAAAGATTAAAGTTCGGGAGTTGGGGGCCCAACTGGGGGATTCCCCTTCGGCAAGAATCTCCACTATTCCGCCAGCGGCCGGCACCACGCATATCTGGAAGGAGTGGCGCGTCGTCGTGGTAAAAGCGATCCATTTTCCATCGGGCGACCAATCCGGCTCGGTGGCTGAGCCGACGCCAGTGGTGGTAATGCGCTGCATTTTGCCGCCTTCGGCCGGTGCCGTATAAAGGCGGGCGCTGCCGCTGATACGGCTGGAGAAGCAGAGCCTGGTGCCATCGGGCGACCAGCAGGGTGAGGCTTCATCGGCAGCCGTTTGCGTGATTCGTTTGAGGTTGCTGCCATCCAGATTGGAGACATAGACATCCGGGGTCCCGTCTTTACTCAGGATCATGGCCACTTTTTTACCGTCGGGTGAAATGGCGGGGCTCGTATTGAGGCCCGTATAGTTGGCGACCACGCTGCGTCTGCCCTCTGCCAGATTGTGGAGGTAGATATCGGGGTTACCCTTCATGTAGGAGCAATAGAGGAGCGATTTATTTTCCGCGCCCCAGCTCAGACCACGGATCAGGCTGCCGTCTCGGGTCACCTGTTTGGGGCTAAACCCGTCAAAGTCGGAGATGAAAATTTCATTTTTATCGGTGTTCGTATTGACGCAGTAGGCGATCTTGCAATTGAAGATGGAGTCCTGGCCGGTCAAAACTTTGAGGATATCGCCTGCCAGCGCATGGGCCTGGGCACGCGTGGTGCCGTTTTTATAGGAGCGGTTGAAGTATTGAACGCTGCCGGTCTGGTCGGTCAGCCGGCCGGTGATGTTCTCAGAGCTGGCGCCATGGACCAGATAGGTGGCGGCATCCTCCGAGACGATGTCGCAGCCGCCGACCTCCAGGTCAAACCTGAGGACGCTCAGGGCTTCCGGGCTGAGGCTCCCCTTGATATGGACAGGGAAGGGGCGGTTGGAGAGAGTCGCCATCCGGTCAATGTCGAGCTCAGCGGTGGTTTGAGCCCACAGGGTGAAACAAAAGGCGGCGTATAGAATTGCGAAAACTCCGCCCGTGGTGCGTCTTAAGATACTTCTGTTTTGCATGGTTATCGTTCTATAATTAAATAGTAGCTCCCCTCAAGTTAAACCGTATGGTATAGGTTCTGGTGCTATCGGTTGAGTTTTTGGGGAAAGGGGGTAGCTTGACCACGCTGTCGATGGCTCTCTGGACGCTGGCGTCGAGCTCTTTATCGCCTGAGCGGGAGGTGATGGTTGCCGATTGAATGCTGCCGTTGCGGTTAATGATGATGCGGGCGACGGCCGTGAGCTTGTCATCCTTGAGGGTGGAGGGGCTGATCCAGGCGTTCCGATAGTAGGAGCAAACCGCCTGGGCATAGTTGGCGACAGCCTCGCCACTGCCGGTTCCATCGCCGGTGCCGAGAGAGGCACCTGTGATTTTCGCCTGAGAGGCCAGTCCGCTTTCGCCGGAGCTGGAAGAGGAGCGCCCGCTGCCCTCCTGGATGGTACCCTTGACGTTGGAGAGAGCGTCGGCCCATGCCTGGCGTTCTCTTTGGGCTGCAGCAGCAGCGGCAGCGGCAGCTTTGGCGTCGGCCTGGTTTTGAGCTTCACGGGCCACTTTGCTTGAATCCACCTTTGTCTTCAGTTGATCAAGGTTGACTCTTTTGGGAGCCGGAGCGGGTGCCGGAGTCGGCTTGGCGGCCGGTTTGGTTTCAACTTTTGGGGGAGTGACAGGTTTTTCTGGTGCAGGCGTCGGTTTGGGAGCCGGAGCGGCTGCTGGAGCCGGGGCAGGTGCGGGGATAGAAGCCGGTTCCTGAGTGGGGCCGATTTCCTGGGCGCCGCCCGGGTTATAAATCAATTCATCGACCAGATTGGAGGGTATTTGCTGAATCGTCGGCAGCGGAGCCAGCTCATCGGAGTCTTGCAGGACTGACGAGGAGACAAAAGCCGAACCAACCCCCAGAGCGGCCAGCAGAACGATATGAACGGCCGCTGAGCCCAACATACATTTTCTTTCTCGGTTCATCATGGGTGAGGTTCAAACTCCGTCTGTAGCGACAGGGTCCGCATATCGTTTTTTTGGCAGCGGTCTATCACGGCTGCGATATATTTGTAGGGACTGTTCTGATCGGCCCGAATATGGACGACCAGTTTGGGGTTCATCTGATAGAGATGGGAGAGGCTCGCGGTGAGCTGCTCCAGGTCCATCGGTCTCTTTTCCAGGTGCATCAGGCCCTGGACGTTGATTTCAATAGTGGCGATATCTTCCGCCTTGAGGGGGGAGGTGTCGAGCTCGCCGCCGCTGGGCAGGTCCAGCTTCATACTTTGCTCCAGGAGCGGCGTGGTGATCATGAAGATAATCAAAAGAACAAAAACCAGATCCATCAGCGGAATGATATTGATTTCGCTGAGTGTCACCAGGGAGTTTTTTTGAGAAAATCTTCGCATATTATCAGCTCACCTCAGGCCCTTATTCATTTATACTAAACTCCGTCTCAATTTTCGAGATTAAATCTTGCGCAAAGTTATCCATCTCGACGGTGAAGACCCGCAGGTTGTGGACCAGCCAGTTGTAACTGAACATGGAGGGAATGGCGACCAGCAGTCCGCCCACAGTGGCGATGAGCGCTCCGGCGACACCGGGAGCCATTGTTGCCAGGTCGGCGCTCTGGGCCACGGCGACATAGCTGAAGGCGCTCATCACCCCCCAGACCGTCCCGAGAAGACCGAGGAAAGGGGAGCCGCTCACGGCAATCGCCAGCATGATGAGGCCCGATTCAAGCTTGAGTGATTCTTCCGCTACGGAGCGCTCCATGTTCCGTTTGATATGTTCGATGGTTTTGAGGCTGACCTGCCAGAGAGTGACGGGAGGGGCGGCAGCGGGCAGCACCGGTGCAATCGGGGCGACCAGTGCGGGTTCAAAAGGGAGCGGTTGAGCTGTCTCCGGGCTCACTGCAGCCATCGAGGCCATCGGTGAGGGTTGCGGGGTGGCAGCGTCTACAGGCGCTGATACAGGTACAGCCGCTGGAGTGGGCGTCATGAGCGGTGCAGGGGCGGCTCCGGTGGGGTTATCGGGAGGCTGAACCGGTTGCATTCGGACTTTTACGACGGAGCAGGCTTCACGGTAGATATTGAAGAGGGGGCAACCCTCCACCCGCACATCGCGATCAAAAATATCGAGCATTTTATTCTGACTTCGATATTCCTCCAAAAAGATACGATTCAGCTTGCGTGCACGGCGCATCTGGAGCGTTTTAGAGGTCATCACTGACCAGGCGAACACCGACATGATGGCCAGCGCAAAAAGAACAAGTTTCGTCTCCAACGTGGCCTGTTGCCAAATATAGACCAAGTCCGGCTCGGTGTGTGAGGCGGCCAGTATTAACAAGTCATCCAACATTTATCTGCTTCTCCCAAAAGGACCCTCAGTCTTCATAATAAAAAAATGACCGCAGGTCAAAGGGAAACGCTCGGGAAAGGCAAAAAAAGAGCATTTATCCGGAAAGCAAGACTCTGCCGCCTCAGCAGGGCGCCGGCCCTTCAAGCGGCAGAGTTTTTCGGGAGGTTGCGCTTCAGACTGTTACCAGCGGTTGCAGTGTACGTACTCGGCGTTGTAACGGGTGCGAGGTTCCTTGACCTCGGCCGGGTAGCCGATGGAGATGACGTTCACCGGGATAATTTCCTCGGGGAGCTTGAAAAGCTTACGAATCCCGGAGACCCGGTCTTCATTGGGGTGAACACCGAGCCAGACGCCTCCCAGGCCCAGAGTGTGAGCGGCAATCAGGATATTTTCAGTCGCGGCCGAGCAATCCTGAAGCATGTAGCTCAGAGATTGGCTGTGGGCTTTGGTGATATCTCCGCAGACGACGAAAGCCAACGGAGCCACTTTGAGCATTTTTCCGTAGGGGAGCAGCTCTGAAAGCGAATCGATCAAATTGCGCTGAGTCAGTACCAAAAACCGCCAGGGATCACAGGCACGGGCCGAAGGAGCGGCCATCGCCGCCTGCAAAAGTGTCTGAATGCTCTGCTCGTCCACACCTCTATCGGTGTAGAGGCGAACCGAGCGCCTGCCAAAAATACAATCCAGTTTCGATTTCTCAGTGTTCATTTTCGTTTATGTCAATAGGTTGTTCGGTAAAACAGCATCTGGGTGCCTTGCGCTTCCAGTGGCCAGGGACTCCGCGCCGCGGGCAGCCGCTGCCAGCGAACCATATCCTGACTTATTTCCAATACTCCGGTAAAGACTAAATAATACCCGCCATCCTGCCGGACAAGGTTGAGAGAAAGTGGCTCGGGCTCCAGAGGAAGAAGCGCGTCGGGGCCCAGCTCATAATTCAATGCCACCTCCGCGTCGGAAAGCACCCCCTCATAAATGCGGAACTCATCGAAATCTCCCGCAAAGTAGGGGTCAGCCCCGAACTGCGATTTGCCAATCCACATGTTGGGCGAATCGCCAAACTGGGTCGGGTTGAACGCCTGGTCGCCGACTCCGGCCCATTCTCCATCGGTGTAGAGGGTGCCGGTCTGGCTCTCTGCGTCATAAACGTAGACGATATGGTGGAAGAGACCATCCCCAATCGGCAGGGCCGGGGCGAACATCTGGTGCTCGACGCCCTCCAGGCGAACGCCGTTGCAGAGATTGTTGCCCGTTTTCCAGGTCGTCATGGTGTAGTTGAGGCCGTTGCCGATGGTCCCATCGCCACGAACCTCACAGTTGCCAAAATCGAAAAGCCGCATCCAGCTTCCCTTATCCCGGGTGGCGCGTACCCACATCTCGACGGAGAAGGAGGGGAAATTGGAGATCAGGTTGGGCGGCAGCGCCAGGAAGCAGCCATCGGTGAAGGAGCGGGTATCGCCGCTGCCATCCAGAGAAAGGTAGGAATCGATAATGGTTGCCGAGCCATAGAGGGTGCCATCGGCACCGCCGACCGAGTCTTTGGCGATCAGTTTGTCATTCTCATAGACCGGTTCGAAGCTGTAGCGGTGATAGAGCAGCGCATCCGCATAAGCCCCTTTCTCCTTGACGATGAGTTCAGCTTCCCGGCTCGTGCGGGAGCCTTTGGCGTTGCTGATGGTTACCTGATAGAGCCCGGCATCGGTGGCGCTGACCGAGTCAATCGTATAGGTTGGGTTGACGGCTCCTTCAATTGGCTGGCCATCTTTGAACCACTGATATTGCAGCGGCGCAGTGCCGGTGACGGTTACGCTGAAAGTGGCGGTGCCTTCCAACAGGACGCTCTGGTTGGCGGGCTCCTTCACGATAACGGGAGGATAGAGGGGCGGTGGATCGACCTGCCCATCCTTGCCGGTGCCCGGGGTGCCGCGGGGCTCTTTGCTCGGCTCCCAGTTTTCGGGGGTGCTCCAGAGCGGCTCTTCGGCGGTTACGTCGATTACGACCAGGCTGTAGCCTCCGCCGTCGGTCTCCGGGTACCAACTGTTGGAATAGGTGTAGGAGAGGATGGAGGAGCCATCGGCGGCGCTCAGGGTGAGTGTTTCCCCTTTGCGAGCCAGGTTGCCTTTGTAGGGACCCAGGAGCTGCATCTGGCGTATATCATAGCGTGTGGCGAAAGCGCCCGGGTTCTTGCAAAGCACCAGATAGGCCCCGGGAGCAAGCAGCATATCTGGGAAGGTATATTCAATCCCCTCGGTGAAGCCGGCTCCGGCAAGGTTCATCCAGCGCTCGGAGCTGTTCTGGAGCTCAATCCAGGCAAAATCGTCATGGGTATAGCCCTGGAGCGCCTCTTCCTCGGAGACCTCCGCCGAGTACATCATTTCGGTGACTCGCAGGAAGCTGTTCGCCTGCTGGCTCAGGTCGCGGCCGTCGTATTCGCTCAGGGCGCTCCAGTCGTTGTTCTGGAGCGCGCGTGCCTTAACCCAGGTATTGGCACCGGCTGCGGGAATGGCGGCAGCGGTCCAGAAGGCGGTATCCCGGCTGAGCGTGAGGGAGAGATCAAAGCCGGCCGCGCTGTTGTTGGCGGCTACGGTGAGGAGGTTCCGCCCCTGACGCAGAAGGGATGACTGGAAGCTGCCCGGTCTGACCACGCTGCCATTGAGGTAGACCGTGCCGGAGCCTTTGAGCAGCTCCAGAGAGGCGGACTTGATATCGGCCAGGCTCTCCAGAACAAACGATTTGCGAAGATAAACCTCTTTGTTGGAGAAACCATCGGCGGCTATTTTCTCGCTCCAGTCGTAATCATTGTAGAACCGCGCACCCCAACTGACCTTGGAGTGGTTGCGCTGGTCTGGCGGAGCATCGCCGGTATCGTAGCATCTCCAGGTCGAGCGGGCAGGGATTACGACATCATCCACGAGGGCCGGCTCACCGGAATCGGGCTGGAGCTCCAGCGCTTCGGGGTTGAGCGAGCCATCGGGCAAACGGGGGTCGCTGCCATCAAGCGTAAAATAGACGGTTGCATCGGCTGCGGTAATTTTTACGAAGGAGTTCTCGCCATCCCCAAGCGGCTGTATGCCGGGGGAGTCCAGCGCAGGATACCAGTCATGTTTGCGTAAGATCGGGATCATCTCATACTCGCGGCCGACCATGAAAGCATCGGTGACCAGATGGCAGGCTGATTTCCAGGTCTCCCAGGTGTAGCCGCCGCCCCATTGGTTGCCCCAGCGGGCGGACTCTGCCACCACCGGTTGCTCAATGGTTTCCATTCGGGCATTCCAGCGCTGAAGAGCCTTTTCCTGGGAGAGCGCGCCGCCGCCCAGATACTCACCGCGCGCCATATCGCCGAACTTCCGGTAGTACTCGGGGTGCTGCATCAGTTTGCGGTGGAGGTCCATCGGGTTGAAATCGCTCCAGCGGCTCCAGTAGGTGGCGTTTTTGAAGTATTCGATGGAATCCTCTACGCCGAGGAAGGCACCCAGAGAAAGCTCGGCATCATGCTTTAGCCAGAGAAAACCGGCCGGCTCCTCACGATGGTAGACCGTATTGACGTTGTTGACGATGTTGATCCAGGAGAGCGGGCTATCGACATCGGCCGCATAGAGCGTGGTCAATATGTAGTGAATGAGGTTCTCCTGGTCCAGCAGAATCGGGTAGGCCGGATTGCGGGTACCATCGGGGTTGAGGCCGAGAACCTTCCAGTAGTTCGGCTCGTTTTGGCCGGTAAAGCCGGCTTTGGCATATTCGTAGAACTCGGTATAGGCGTCGCGTGTGCCATCCTTGAGCTCAATGATGCGGGAGCTGGAGGATTTGAGGGCATCCCACTCTTTGGGGCTTCCACCAAGGTAGCTGGAGGCGAAATCGGCCTCTCCGCGCTCCTGGCTCTGGTAAAGGCCCCAGTAGGTGCCGTTGATGTAAAGGTGGTAGTAGCGGCTGCGGGTGTAGAGCTCGCCCATATCGCGCTGGGTATCGCGCGAGAAGACTTCGCGGATGAAAGTATTCTGCCAGGGCGCATCCACATTGGAGGACCAGGAGTTGTTCTGCTCAGCCCGCAGGTCTACCTTGGTGAAGAGCTCGGCCCCCTCATCGCCGAAAAGCGGGAAAGCGAGGTTTCCGTCATAGGTGGAGTTGAAAAAGAGCCGCAGTGATTTCTTGGGAGCGGAGCGTCCCACGGCGCCGCGGATGCGCAGGCCCGCGAAGATATCGAACTCCGCTCCTCCTTTGGGGTCGATCAGCTCGACCGAGGCGGGGCGCTCTCCGTCAATCCCCGATAGCCCGTAGTTATCAAAAATACCGGTAGAACCGTAGAGGTTGGAGCGATCGGTAGTCAGTGAAATGCTGGGGATATCCTGCAATCCGTCAATGATCCGCTGTCGGTAAAGCGGGTTATCGGTAATCGTTCGGCGCATGGTGCTTTGTTTGAGGACATCATCAATGAATATCCAGGTGCGGCTTCTGACCTGCGAGGGCAGATACCCCTCCTTGAAAGCGCAGGCGCGCAGGGCGGTTGTTTTGGAGATATTGAGGGCGCGTCTGTAGCGGGAGGAGCTCTCAGTGGGCGTGGAGCCATCGAGCGTATAGTAGATAGTGGTGTCGCTTTCGGGGCAGCTCAGGCTTACGGAGAAAGAGTTGGTGCGGAAGCCGCGCTCCTGGTCAAATTCAACCTCCGGAAGCCGTCCATTCAGAAGGGCATCCTCACCATTGGCGCGGCGCGGGGTTGGGGTGAGAAAGTAACCATATTGGAGCGGGAGGCCCGGCCCGGGGTCGCCAATCACCCCGTAGGAGACATCGGTGTACTGCTCGGGAAAGGCGGGGCTGAACTCGTCTTCGACCACTCCATCGGGCCGCACCAGTGCGAGATACTCACCCTCTCGGCTCAGACTGAAATTCGCGTGCCACTGACCGCCTACGATGGGAGCTTCCGAGCCGCTGGCGAACAGTAAAAAGTAGCCGTTAGCCTGGATCGGTATCTGGGAGGTGGGGGGAAACTGAAACTTGGTCAGGTTCTTGGCGGAATCGGTTAAGTACCAGCCGGCCAGGTTGATGCTCTCATCAGTCAGGTTCCTGATTTCAATCCAGTCCGTTCTCTCTCCGGTGGCCGTGGCGGTGCCATTCTGGTTGGAAGCAAGGAATTCATTTATCCGCAGGCTCTGGGCGGCATGAGCAAAAAGATTCGAGGTGAGCAAGACTAGTAAAAACGCCCACCTGAGATAAAACACTGTCCGGAAAATACGCATATTAAACTTCACTCCAGGAGATACACTGCTCTGCAAATGACTCCTTTTTTACCGCAATTATCGTACCAACAAAGGATAGGATAAGAGAAAATGCTTGAAAAACCGAGATAAAAATGGAGGTCAGGCTCTCTTGCAAAAGAGGATAGGAGGGGAGGGGCCGCGGGGGAAATAAAAAAGCACGGAGAATCGAAAAATCCGTGCTTTTTATGAACCGCTCTGGAAGTTCTCTATGCGATTTCAGCTTCCAGGTCGTCGCTCTCCAGGAAGCCCTGGAGCTTGCGGATACGTGTGGGGTGGCGCATCTTACGCAATGCCTTGGCTTCGATCTGACGAATGCGCTCGCGGGTCACTTTGAAGCGTTTGCCGACCTCTTCAAGGGTGCGCGAGTAGCCATCGCCCAGCCCGAAACGGAGCTCCAGCACCTTGCGTTCACGCTCGGTCAGCGTGGTGAGCACATCGCCCAGACGCTCCTTGAGCAGGCTGTAGCTGGTGACGTCGGAGGGGTTTTCCGCGGATTTATCCTCCAGGAAGTCCCCGAAGTTGGTATCTTCACTGTCACCCACCGGCGTTTGCAGGGAGATTGGCTGCTGGGCCATTCTCAGCACGGCGCGCACGCGGTCGACATCCATGGTGAGCTCCTCGGCGATCTCCTCCGGTGTCGGTTCCCTGCCATAATCCTGCAGGAGCTTCTTCTGCGCCCGCATCAGCTTGTTCAAAGTCTCGATCATATGGACGGGGATGCGAAT
>JAGVTF010000254.1 GCA_019136955.1 Verrucomicrobiota bacterium | reverse complement strand
GGGCAAGCCGCGGTATCAACAGATTTATTGGGAAGACCTGACCGGCTATTTTTATACGGAGATGGCCGACAATCAGCTTATTCCGGATGAAGACGGCCTGGGTTATACCCCTGATCGTTTTTGGGTGGATGTGAGTGATTCTCCCGTTCCTTATATGTTTTTTGAGTTTGACCCAGTTACTCACGCTCCGAGGGGAATGTTGGCTTTACCGAGTCGTTATATCTGGAGAGACGTGGAGACTCACGATATCATTCCGATGGACCCCGATACCGGAGAGCCTCTGCCCGTGGGTGACCAGGTTCCCTATCGTGCCCCGGCATGGACTCAGGAGCTGATGCCGTTTCAGGGGCCGTTTCAGGTTGAGGTCGGTTTCTCCTGCCTGAACGGAAGTCTTACACAGAGAGAAGATGATCTGAAGTGGCTGCGTCCGGGTGATTTACCCTATCGCATTGACCCGGAGAATCCGGGCAATGCCAGAGTCGATATCGATTACAGCGCTTATCAGATTAGTATCGGCACCAATGCCTTTGACAAAGTCACCCTTCTGCAAAATGGTTATCCGGTAGTGTCGGAGTTGGATAGCTCCAAGTATCCCGGTCACATCACGATTACCGGAGGGACGGGAGAGAGCATTCTCGATAATTTCTCGGCGGACGCTCAGCAAACAGTCACGCTGAATATCACGAACCTGACCTCTGCGGAGAACGTGAAGCTCAATGCCAACTACGTCAATGCGTTCTTCTCACGCCTCAAAGACCCGAGCGATCCCAACCGCAAACTGGTTCTGAAAGAGGTGGTGAGCCCGACGATGACCCGTTTGCAGGGCAATATGGCGATCTATAGCGGTATTTACACCGTCACTTTCCAGATCAGCGACACTCCCTATGTCAGGAATCCGCAGGATGAGGAGGTTGATCCGGACCCGGTTGACCCGGACCCGGATGATCCGGAGGATCCGGACGCCGAGGAGCCCGAAGAAGAGGAACCTGAGTGGGAAGATGCCGATTTCGTATTCCATCTGGTCTTTGTAGGCCCGGGAAACGACCCCGCAGCGCTCTTCACGGTGCCGACCGACTTCATCGATACAATGCCGAGAGTGGACCGCTTCCACGTTGAAACGGAGCTGCCGGCCGAGGTGACGGAGATAGTGGAGCTGGGAGAAGACTTCTCCTTCAAGACGCCGGAGCTGACGCTCAATGGAAACTTCACTTTCCCGACTACAGTGACGGATGAGAAGTTCATCAACATCCAGAATTTCACCAACTATGCAGTGCTGCGGACCCAGGAAAATATCCGTTTGAGCGGTTCTTATACGAATGAATTCATTGAGCTGCCGGCCATTGACCTGCTCTTGGGGGTGAACCGTGAGCCGACTTATGAGAACTTTATCCATCGCGGCATTCTCCAGTTCAACCGCATCGAGCTTCTGACCGATTATCTGGAGCTTTCGGAGGGTGGCTCGACGGCCAGCCATCAAAGCTCTGTTTTGAGGGCACCGACGATGCACTTCTATGACGGGCTGGCCCGTGCCGGTGGCGATCTTGAGCTTCATGCCCAGGAGATGAATCTCTGGGAAGCCGGAATTGAGGCCGGTAATGAAGTGCTTAGTGCTCATGTGGCTCTTGCCGTGGGTACAGGCGCAGGGACCATTACGCTCGATGTGACCGACAGGCTCGATGACGGCTTTGATGGCTACACTGACCCGAGCGGCAATAAGATCAACGTGGCCAAGAACAAGCTCTATGCGCGCGGCTCCATCAAGATACCGGTCAAGCCGGCAGAGGGCAACCTGCTCAATACGGAGCTGGAGATCAACAGTGTCCGCGTCTCCCGCAATATCTGGGCCGGCGAGGACCTGGGCGATACCCCGGAGGGCTGGAGCAATAACATGGCTCTGGACAGACTCACCCTTTCGGGTCTGGCGACCGAGAGCAACGGAATCCGCTTCGACTTTGAGCCGCCGACCGGCAGCGCCAACGGAGCCCTCTATGTCCGTGATCTTTATCTGGGTGTCCGGCCTTCTCTGGCTTCGGTGACGCTCGATTATGGCAAGATGATCCGCTGTAACGGCGTGAATATTTACTATGTGAACTGCTACCTTCGCGAGGTGATCAGCTACCGTGACGGCACCTACCGCTGGGTCTTGCTCGACTCCTTCCCGGGGGTCAACTCCGGCATCATCCAGACCAGGAACCATCCGGTCTTTACCGACCTTGTGGCGGAGGGTACCCGTCCGACCACGGATGAGATGAACTTCGACATTCAGACTGCCGAGCCCGATTCTCTCCAGGTGGCCGGCGGTGACTTCATCTTTGGCAATGTGGAGCTGACCTGGGATGCCCTTGCCGGCATCACCTATGAAATCGAGGTGGCGGAGGCTCTGGAGGGACCGTGGAGCTCCTTCTATGCGGTCAGCCCGACGGTTGACGGGAAGATCATCCTGCCGTTGAGCTCGGCCGATAGTCAGAGATTCTTCCGTTTGAAGAAGAGCGATCTCTAGGGAAAAAACGGGGGACGGCAGCGGCCGTCCCTCCGATATGGCGTCAAAAAGCCGGCCGTGTAATTTCGCGGTCGGCTTTTTGGCGTTTTGCCTGTATATTTACCGATAGAGAGCTTATGCTCCTCTGCTGGAAAAAATGAATCCGATTTTTCAATGAATGAGTTTTGGATTATTACGCAGGCATCGATCCCGGTTTTTTTGATGATGGCGGTGGGGAGCGTTTTGCGATGGGCCAGATGCTTCTCGCAGGAAGCGGCGACGGGTACTCTGAACCTGGTGGTGAATGCGCTAATCCCGTGCCTTATTCTGGATTCGGTTCTGGGCAATGCCGCCCTGAAGAACTCGACGAATCTGCTGGTTGCCCCTCTCTTCGGGGTGGGGACGCTTCTTTTGGGGCTCATGATTGGGTGGGGCTCGCTGCGGCTGGCCGGTTTGAAGAAGGGGTCTCCCGATTCCAAAAAACGTTCTTTCGCTGTTTCGGTGGGGCTCTACAACTACGGCTACATCCCGTTTCCGCTGGCGATGGCGCTTTATGACCAGAACACGGTCGGCGTCCTCTTCGTTTTCAATGTGGGTGTGGAGGTTGCCGTCTGGACGGTGGTGGTTGCCTGTCTGAGCGGTTACTCGCCTTTGCGGAATTGGAAGAAGATGTTCAATATGCCGCTGATGGCTCTCGTTTTGGGGCTGCTTTTGAATTTTATGAAGGCGGATGTCTTGCTTCCGGTGGCGCTGCGCTCGACGTTCCACGGCCTGGGCCAATGCGCTTACCCGCTGGGGCTGGTGGTTTCCGGGACGATTATTTATGACCTTTGCCGGCAGCATAACCTGATGTGGGAGCTGCGGCCGACGTTCGTCGCAGCCGGCTTGCGTTGCCTGCTTTTGCCGACGGTCATCCTGCTGATAGCCAAAACGTTGCCGATGACGCCGGAGCTGAAGCGCGTCATCATTTTGCAGGCGGCGATGCCGACGGCTGTCTTCGCCATGGTGCTCTCGCAGCTCTACAAGGCTGATTCGGGTCTCGCTTTCAGGGTAGTCTTCCTGACCACCCTCATCAGTATTCTCACCACACCGGTCTGGATTGAGATTGGGACGCTTTTTCTGCGATGACTTTACTTTTTCGGACAGTAAAGACTTTCTAGAACCGGTAGAGGATATTGGCGGCAACGCCAAAGGCGTTATTGCGCGAGCCGTCATCGCTCATTCGGCGGTTGGACGAGAGATCGCGGTCCCAGCGGAATTCAGCCCGGGTGAGGACGTTTTCCCAGAGGCGATAACTGGCCGTGAAGGTATTGGCCAGGAATTGATCCTGTTTGGTGCCCCAATCAACATGGATGCCCTCCTGGTTATAGGTCCCGGGCGAGCCATCGGCATATTCAATCCGGTTGGCGAAGGTGAGCCGATCGGTCGCCTCGTAAATCAGATAGACTCCGTAGGCGTTTGACCAGCGGGAGGCATCTTCCGGGTCTGTGTATCCGCGGGAGGTGTTACAAACATGATTGTGGGAGAAAGCCCAGGAAAACCCCTCCAGCGGCAGCGGCATGAGGAGCCAGGCGTTGTAACCGACCGTGCTGGGTCTGGAATTGGGGGCGATATCCTCGTCGCCATCGGGAGAGACCCCATTAACGACGGAGACGAAAAGCTCGGTGCCCTCCAGGAAGCCGGTGGATTCGGGGAAGATAAGGCTCACGGCGCCCATATAGGAGAGACGCGCCGAGTGTGAGGCGCGTTCATTGATCGTCGGGTTATCGTAGGCGTTGGCGATGCCGGCGGTGAGCTCCAGGAGCCAGCCGTTGAGGTCAAACTCGTATGAAACCAGCCCGCCGACCGATTGACCATGCGCCAGGTAGGAGCCGTAGGAGCGTGAGTAGTTTGGGTTTTCGTAGGTTTCCAGCCCTTCAAAATCAGTCAGTGATTCAAAGGCGCCGAAGCGAAAATTCAGGCCATTGCCCAGCGGCGCGCGCAGGTCGACATAGGCATGTTGCAGGGCAAAATCATTGTTGCCCGAAACGTAGGCGAGCTCGCTGGCGGTGGGGCCCATGAGGAGCGAGGCGGCATAGCCGGCGCTCCAGAGGCTTGCATCTTCATCGAGCTCCTTTGAGATTCGGAGCTGCACCACGTTGAGGTTAAAACCGTTTTGACGGTCAGCGGCGTCATTGACGCGGCCGGCGCTGGTCTTTTTATCGCCAAACTGCCAGCCCATGGAGGTATCCACATAGCCGCTCAGGGTGGTTCCTGATATTGCGGTTAGTAGTTGATTTTCAGATTCTTCTGCGGAAGTTTTGAGGGCGCAAAGCGGCCCGGCTGTTAATAATGCAAGGGTAAACAGATAATTTGTTTTCTTCATATTATTCAAAACAAGCGAGCATAGACTTGGATGACATCAGTACATGTCCGCTTTGCGTGGCTAATTTTAGCAATGAAGAGTAAGAGGTCAATAAAAAGTTAGACGCATCAAACTTTTTATAAGCCTGAGTTGTGAAGGGGGGCTGTGGATGCGCCCCCTTCGGAGTCGTCTGTTTCGTGCGGGGGATACGCGTCAAGAGCGTCTGTGACGGATGCACATCGTAAGCAGTCCTGCTCCCAGCCCCCAAAGTGCCAAGGTTCCCGGCTCAGGAACCATTACCGTCGTACCGACAATGATGCCATCGGCTCCATAGCCTAATGCGCTATCTACCAGGGAAACTGATTTTCCATCGTTATTCAGAAGAGCCCAGCCGTAAAGAGGGTCTTGGAAATAAGGGTCTTCCGGGTTGCCGTAATTGGGATAGCCCGAGTAAATCGCGAGGTAAAACTGACCCTTCAGTGGCGAGTTTGGATCGCCATACGGATTCAATTCAGTGAAGGTCCCCGATTGAATGGAATTAAGCGTAAAGACGTCGTCTTTAGAGGCATAGAATGTACGAATACCCCCATTAAGGAGTATGTCATATGAGGTGCCGCCCAGAAAAGCGAATCCCGTGAATTCTTCGTCAAAATTCGGATTTTCCGGACGCAAAAAGCAAACTCCGATATATCCCATTCCAGTATCCCATATTCCCGCAGGGAGGATTTTTCCTTGAGCGTGAGTGGAAACCGCAAAGATCGATGTTAGAATTGCGATCCCCGCTATTATAATATTTTTTCTCATTTTTAAAAGCTTCATAAGGCGTTACAACACATATCAGCGCTAAGGGTAAATTTATTTTCACAATATATCAATGACTCTTCTGAATAAAATCCGGCAACGCATTGCCTCAAAAACAGGCGCACCGAAAAGGGAAATGAAACCGGTATTGGAAAAGGGGCAGGAAAATCTTATTTATCCGGCGTATCAGGGGGAGTCTAATTCATTCGACAGAGGCGGTTAAAAGAGGTATAACATCCTCTGGCGGCGGGATCGCCAGGCCTTTCCCACGCGACTCGAAACCTCGATTTTAGATAATGAATATGGATACTTTACAGACTTTGCCCGGTGACGACGTGAGACAGGTGATGTGGCGGTTTGCGGAGCGCTACGACCTGCAGATGCTGGTTCAATCCTCGCGCCAGGTGGCTCGCGGGCCGGTGGCTCGGGCGGTGGCTGGCGGAGAGCGCAACTCCCACGATTGGACTCCGGCCAAGGATGAGCTTTTAACCGCTTTTGACGAGGCGGGCATTACCTCCGCTTTCATGGATATCGAGCACGGCGGCTATATTGAAGGACCCAAGAACATGGCGCAGGCGCTGATCTGCTGGGAGATGGCCTGGGTCGATGCGGGGGCTTCGACCAGCGGCATGGCGGGCAATCTGGCACTGGCGCCGATCCATGAGCGCGGGACGCCGGAGCAGCGGGCCAAGTATATGAAGGGGGCGATTCCGCTCCAGCCGGGTGAAGAGCGCAAGCAATACCGCGGCGCCTTTGCCCTGACCGAGCCGCTCCCCTATGTGGGAGTGGAAACGGGGCTCCTGAACGGTAAAGTCTCCGTCGCCGAGTGGAAAGAGGGGGAGGAGCCGATTCTGCAGGTGGAGAAGCGCGGCCGCTTCATTACCGGCATGAACTTCGCCAACTTCGTGACCGCCGCGGTGGAATCCAACGACCCGCGGATCAAGGGCAGTTGCGTCATTATTCTGGAGGAGGACGACCCGGGCACCTATAACCGCGGCACCGCGACCAGGAAGATGGTCCATCAGCTCTCCTCGACCTGCGACCCGGTCTTCAGCCTGAAGGTTCCGGCCAGCCGCATCGTGGGCGGCTACCAGGTGAAGGATGGGGTGATTATCCCGGCCTATGACCATGGGCATGTGATTGAGGCGGTTTTCCGGCGGACCCGTGTCGTCGTGGGGCTGATGACCTCCGCCAAGCTTTTGAGCGCGGTTGAGCCGGTGATTCGTTACCAGAGGAGCCGTTTCCGCGGCGGTGAATCGTGCCAGCCGGGCTCCCTGCGCTACGACCAGGGCATCCAGAGCAAGGAAGACGCCAACCACCGGCTGGTCGATATCTGGGCGACCGGAGAGGCGGGTGCCTCGCTCGGGTTCGCCACGGCGAGGATTTATGATGAGCTCCAGCCGCTGGAGCAATACAAGGATAACTACTTTGCGGAAAAAGGGATCAGCGGCCGCGCGCAAATCCGCGCTCTGGCCCAGCCGACCCGGGATGCGCTGGAATTCATCGAGCTGAGCGGCAAGCCTGCCGACCAGAGGGATGAGGCGCGTTATGAGGCGTTGAAGGCCGATTCACTGGTGCAGTTCCTCGTGATCGATTCCATGGCCAACATCCTCTGTCCGGCCACCAAGCTCTGGAATACCGGCTGGGGAACGACGATGATGCGTGAGGCGGTTTCGCTCATGGGAGGCTATGGAATCACGGAGGATTGCCCGGGCTTCCTCGGGCAGAAATGGATGGATGGACAGCTCGAGGCCACCTATGAGGGACCCGAGGCCGTGCAGCGGCGCCAGCTCAGCATCACGATGACCCAGGAGCTCTTCCTGGCCCAGTTCCGCCAGTGGATTCTGGGACTCAAGGTGCTTGAAACGGAGAAGGGGCTGAAGCTCGGTGCCGGGCTCCTGGCCGATGCGATGCGGCTCTGGCTGAAATCGCTCGAATTCCTCAGAGCCAACAAGGATGCCAATGAGGCCAAACTCTACTCGACCAACCGGCAGGGGGTGAACTTCCCGCTGGCCGATGCGCTCTGCTGGCTCCTGGCGGTGAAGTGCTTCATTGATGACATTCTGGAGCTCGAAAGCAAGGTGAGTGAGAATCCCGATTTCGCCGGGTACGTCAATTTCTTCGCGCAGCTCGCCACGGTGCAATCCATCCGTGCGGCAGGGGAGGCTTCCCGCATTTGCGCCGAGCTGGTTTATGGGTATGCGGCGGCTCCGGATATGCCCGGACTGGAAGAATTCGCCCAACAGCGCGCCACGGTGGAGCGCGGGATGAGCGGTCTGCGTATGGCCAAAGACCAGGCCGCGGCCGCCCTGACCCAGGTCATGATCCCCGAAGCGCTCGATTATCCGGTTTAAGAATTTCCCCTTCTCAGGGAGAGACACAATTCACCCCGGGGCCTCCATACCCCGGGGTTTTATATTTCCACCTGCGTGATTTTTTAACCACAGTTTTTAACCGCAGATTACGCAGATTCGCACAGATTTTTTGAAGGAAAAACCTGATGCGGAGCATACCATTCTGAAGCATCCCGT
>JAGVTF010000171.1 GCA_019136955.1 Verrucomicrobiota bacterium | reverse complement strand
ACCTGCTGAGGAGCTTCCAGGGAAATTCCCAGCGGATAGCCGCCTGCATTGACCAGAGTATCAGGACCCGCAGCGAAGCTGGCGGCGACCTGTGCCGTGGTCATGGTACCCTTCCAGAGGCGGAATTCATCCATCTTGCCCGGCAGACCTTTATAATCGCGTGAGCAACCGAGCCAGCAGACGAAGTTATCCAGGAGTGCGCCCATCTGCTCAAATGTGAGCGTCATGGAAACCTGGTTTTCGTAGCGGCCGTTGATGAAGACCTTCATGACCTGGGATTCGGGGTCAATGGTCCAAACCAGATGGGTGGGACCGACGCCCGGGAAGCCCTTGGTAGCGAAGGTTTCAGTCTTGTAGGTTGTTGTGGTGCCTGGCAGATAGGTTTCGACCAACGCCCAGGTGGTGTTGTTTCTGCTATTGCCACCCTTGCCGGGTTGCACGCCGACAGCGATATTGTTGTAGAAGTTCGGTCCTATATCTTCAGGATCAAAGAAGGCAATGTTGAAGCTGCCCCAATCGCCGGCGGTTATCGGGTCGATATCCATCCAGGTTTCGATTGAGAAGGCGTTGCCATTGACTTCGCTCATCAGGCCTGCTGGCAGTTGAATCGGTGCTGAGCCGGTCATGATGAGGTTACCGTCTGCGATTTCCAGTCCCCAGTTTTCTCCGTGCGCGGTGCCGATGCTGTCATTGGCGTCGCCGTTGAAGGAGTAGCGGTGGATCGCTTGAGCCGGAGTTTCTCCCATGGCGATGGGGGTTATGTAGGCTTGGCCCTCGAACTCGACGACCAGATTTCCGCCCGCGGCGACGTTACAGGTGTAAGCACTGTTGCTCAGCAGGGTGAATGCAGGGTTATCAATGCTGATCTGAACGCCTTCAGCGCTATTGAAGGGCAGCGATTGCAGATTCTCATAGTCCGCATAGACATGGAATTGAACCGTCGCTCCGGGGGACGCATAGGGTGCATCGGATACTACGCGCAGACCGAGGAATTCTCCCAGGTCTCCGTCAAAGAGCGTATCGGGGCCCACGGCGCTGTTGATCGATACCTGTCTGGCGGTGAGAGCGCCCTTCCAGGTGCGGAATTCATTGATGGAACCATTGAGGATCGGGTCGGCACTGTACATGGCGCGGCCGAGATAGCAGTAAGCCATCGGTCCGATCTGAACCGGGTTGTTGCTGATATCCTCGACTTCAGCCACCTTGACGCCGTCCACATAGATACGGCCCAGGTTGGCATCGGCCAGGAGCGTCACGACAATGTGCACTTCCTTGCCCACGGGCATCGTATAGCCGGGGCCATAGACGCTTTGCTCGGCACCGCCTTGACCGGTGGTGACGAAGTTGGCCGCAGTCGCGCCCACAGTTCCGTTATAGGGAGCCAGGAACATGTATTTGGTTCCGGCGTCTCCGGATTTATTACCGAAGTCCCAGATGCGAGCCCAGGTGTTCAGGGTGTTGAGTTTGACCCAGGTTTCCATCGTAATCGATTCATGGTCGGAGATCAGGTTCGCCGGGAGCCGTACGTGCGGAGAATCATCGGTCTTGGAGTTGTATCCGGCACCGGGGATCACCAGGTAACCGCCTTCGACGGTGGCCGGGCCGGCCAGCGTTCCGTTCGCGCCGGCGATTGAATCGGTAATGGTATCATCGTTAAAGCTATAACGATGAGTCAGAATCGCGGGAGGCAGCGGGGTCACGGTGATCGTGATGGTTCCGGTGATTTCTTCCATCGTCGCCGTCACGGTGGCAGAGCCGGGGCTATTGCCCAGCAGCTTGCCCTTTTCCATATCAATGCCGACGACGTAATGGTTATCGCTTTGAACCGATACATCGGCCAGGTCCAGAAGAACATTCTTCACATTCTGGTAATCCGCATAAACATTGAAAGAGAGGGCCGCGCTTTCCACGATAGTCGTTTTGCCGCCATCGGGCACGATTTTGAGCGCTTGCAGGTCTCCCTTTTCGGAAGGCAGGGTGTTCGGACCCGAAGCCAGGCTCAGGCGGATATCCTCCAGAGACATGGCGCCATTGTAAATGCGCATTTCATCGATCTTGCCCACGAGTCCCGGGTCAGCCCAGGAGCTGCGGCCGATCATGTTGTTGACCGTCCAGCCCATATCCATCGGGGCTGTGTCAATGGAGTTTTGGATCAGTAATTCACCATCCTTGTAGATGGCGAGAGTCTTGCGGACGCCGTCGGCCACGACGACCAGATGGGTCATCTTGCCTTCTTCGATACCCGCCGCCGAGCCTGTACCGGTAACGGTCGTGTCAGCAAAAGGAGTCCAGAGCCTGGAGCTTAAGAGAGTGGAGCCCCTTGGCGTCAGATAGAACGCCTGGGCTGCGCCGTCAAAAACGCCTTCTCCGCCCGCGGAATTGGAGAATTCCCAATAGCGGGAGTAGTTGTAGGCTTGGTCCACATTGTCGCTCTGAGCCCAGACTTCAATGGTCGCCGACATGTAGTCGACCATCATGCCTCCGGGCAGTTTCGCATATTGAGAATCCGCGACCGAACTGCTATTGGGTGCCAGAACCAGCATTCCGCCCGCTACCGTTGCGCCGTTCACCAATTCACCATGGGCATTGCCGACGGAGTCATTGACGTTCCCATTGAAGGAATAGCGGTGGTCGAGCCTGAACTCGGGCAGCGCATCGGTGACGACGACATCTGTCTGAGCGCTCATACCCTGGTATTGCACGCTGAGGGTGGCTTGCCCGGGGGCCAGACCGCGAGCCACGAGATGGCCCGCCGTGGTCTGAGGCAGCAGCGTCTCAGTGTTGCTGGAGTTCAAGGTTGTCGCAGCGGTCACATCCAGAGTTCCTGCCAGACTGTAGGTGGCATCCACACTTACCGGCAGCCGTTCATTGACGTAGATTTCAGTGTGCGGGACGAAGATATTGACTGAGAGCAATTCGCCCAGCTCAGCCAGTTCATTGGGGCCGACCTGGTTGTTCGCGACCACTTCTGCGGTGCTCAGCACGCCTTCGTAAATACGAAATTCGGCGTAATTGCCGGCAAAATAGGGATCGGCCCAATTGGCTTTGCCCAGCCACATGTTGGGCATACCGCCAAACTGGGTCGGGTTAAACTGTTGGGTTCCGCTTCCGGTCAACTGACCATCGCTGTAAATTTTACCGGTCTGGGTTTCGCTGTCATAGGTATAGACGATATGGTGAAACAGATTGTCGCCAATCGGCAGGACCGGAGCATCGACTGTTTGCTCCGTTCCATCCAGGCGGACACCGCTGCGCAGCGTGCCCGAGTTGGAGCGCCAGGTCATCATGGTGTAGTTGTTGCCACCATCGATTACCTCTTGGCCCGTGGTTTCATCAATACCGATAAAACAGCTTCCAAAGTCAAAGATGCGCATCCAGTCGCCCTTGTTATCGGTGGCCTGGACCCATGTTTCAATTGTGAAAGAGCTGAAGCCGCTCATGATATCAGGAGGCAGAGAGATAAAGGAGCCCTCGGTAAAAGAGCTTCCAACGCCCGTGCCGGAGAGTACAGCCATGTACCCGCCGATTTCCCAGGTTACCTCATCATAATACTCTGTCATATAAGCATCGCCGTGCAGGGTGCCATTAGCACCCCCTATCGAGTCTATGACAGTGGAGCCATCAATTGGGGGCTCAAAACTGTACCGGTGCTTGAGCGTGGCCTCTTGCGCTGCAAACGCGCTCATGCCGACGCCCAGAGCAAGGGCAGTGGTTAGTAGTAGCTTTTTATTCATATCGAAATATGTAGTTCTTTAATTCGATTTCCTGTGCAAAGGTTCATTCAAAGGTTTTGCCCTTCCTTTTTCTGATTCCTAATTGCCAACAAGACGTCTGTAGTTTAGCCCATGGCAACGGGTAGCGCCAGTAAATAATGGGAGAAATCTCTTGCAAAAAAATCGATAATCATGTGGGGAAATAAAGGTTTTGGCTGGCGGAAGAGTTTTATGGTCGGAAAACCCGTTGCAGCTCAGTCTGTTAAACGGTGAGATAGAGTTTGTTTTACAGGGAGGGATGTGGAAAAAATGAAGAAAAACTCGGCTCCCGCTTCAGAATAGAATTGCAAAACCCTTCGAAATAGCTAGAATGATGCCAGTTTTTTTAGTTGAACTGTCAGCTTGTTTTGTGTGATGAAGAGCCAACCAGTGCGAAACCTAAAAGTAAGGAACGCCAACATGAATAAGAGAAACCTTAGAAATAAAGGGGGCTTCACGTTAATAGAGCTCCTGGTTGTGATTGCGATTATTGCGATTTTGGCCGGTATGATTTTGCCGGCCCTGAGCAAGGCCAAAGGGAAAGCGCAGGCTACCTCCTGCATGAATAATCTTAGGCAAATGGGCCAGGCCGCCAGTATTTATACGACCGATTACACCCACTTCCCCGGCTGCATCAACGCGGAAGGCACCACGGGTTTGGAATATATCTGGCCGACCCGGCTCTCCAAAGTCATAGGAACCAATACCGCCATTTTCAACTGTCCTTCAGTGAGCCGTGACTACTGGTGGGAAGTCGGCTCACGCACCAACAGCAATCGCAATATCAGAGAGCAGCGAATTATTTTGAACGCTCAGCGGCAATATATTTTCAAGGCCGGTCCCAACGGTGCAGGGATGAGCTACGGTTACAATGACTGGGGGCTCTTCACCGCCGATTTCAATAACTGGGATTACGGTCTGGGTGGCGACATCTTGCCGAGTACAGGCCAGGGCGAAGTCGCAGTGAGCAAGGTCAAAAACCCTTCCAATATGATCATGTTGGCCGACAGCCGCTCGGATTACAGTTGGGATGGGAGCATCGACCCCAAGGAGCCTGACCAGTGGCCCTCCGCGCGGCACAGCCTCAGAGCTAACTTCATGTTTGTCGATGGTCATGCGGAGTCAACCCTTCGCAGGGTGGCCGTGGACCCGAATGACGATTACCGTCGGTCCCGCTGGTGCACCGATAACAGACCGCACCGGCAGGATCAGCCCAGCGCCGGAACCTGGATTGCCGATACGGGCCAGCCTGAATATAGAGACGACGGGAGGAAGTAGCCCGCAGCTAACAGGGAGTCGCTTGCGGCCGCTCGCCCGGGCGCGGCTCCGGTTTGCCAAGAGGTTCGCAGGAGGGGAGAGCTTGTCTGGCTGCTGTAAATGCAGCGGCGGCTCTTCCTTTTTCTTTTTATCTCTTTGAATTGCCGCTCGCTCTAAAGAAGCAGGGCAAAATGTGGATTTGGAAGCTTGCGGGGACTTTTTTGGCTCTGAATATCTTGCTATTTTGTTTCCGCTTGGTTAGGGTGTGGGTAGCTTGAAGCGCGAATAAGAGTGTTCCTGATTAGGCTGGTATGGGGTTCCTGGATCTAATTCTCAATATCACCGCAATTTTTCTGTGGGTGGATTGGCGGAAGCGGGTGTCTGCTTCCGGCTCGAAGCATAGGGTGCCGGAGTGGGGCTACGCTTCGCGTCCGGTTTACCGGCCACGCATGAAGAGGTGGAAGCCGCTCCTGATTCTTTTGCTGATCCTCGTGGGGCGCCCCTTTCTCTACTGGGAGTTTGGCACGGCAGCCGGCTGGACGGCGATGCTCAAGCTGGGTGCGGTCTCCATTCCTTTTCGACCGGACCAGTTACTGGCGATTCATCTTTTTTCCTGGTCCAGCTTTGTTCAGGCGCTTCTGAGCTTCTATATCTGCCTGATTTTGTTGGGGATTCTCAATAAGGGCAACCACGGCAGCGAGAATAACTTTGTACACAGGCTGGTTCAGTTGCTGGTGGGTTCACTGGAGAGCTGGCCGGTTCTGTTTCGCGCTGCGCTTCCCGCAGTGGTGGTGGCGCCGCTCTGGTTCATCCTGTGTGCGACTCTGGAGGGGGCCCATATTATTCCCGGGCAGGAGAGCTGGAAGATCGTCTTTCATGAGAGCCTGGTGGTTGGGCTTTGCGCTTATCTGCCCTGGTGTCATCTTCTGGCGGGGCTGGTTTTTATCTATTTTCTCAATAGCTATATTTATATGGGCCCTTCGCCGCTCTGGAATTATCTGCATGGCATTACCCGCAAGGCGCTGGCGCCGCTCTACCTGCTGCCGCTTCAGATCAGTAAAATTGATTTCACCCCCGTTGCCGGCATGGCAATTATATTC
Source organism: Verrucomicrobiota bacterium (assembly GCA_019136955.1). Classification (GTDB taxonomy): domain Bacteria; phylum Verrucomicrobiota; class Verrucomicrobiia; order Limisphaerales; family UBA1412; genus UBA1412. Next base: position 2,124 of record JAGVTF010000171.1, on the reverse strand, counting down.
CTCATTCATGAAAACGGGGTGCGGCTTCTTTCGGCTCTTTTCACCTTTGCGATGCGCTAGGGGAGGAAGGCTCTTCAACTTTCGAAAAACGAAAAAGATTTCTTCCCGAAAGAAAAGTTTTTAGGGGAATTTTCAGAAGATTGGTTGCGGGGAGAGGACTTGAACCTCTGACCTTCAGGTTATGAGCCTGACGAGCTACCGACTGCTCCACCCCGCGTCCAACGCAAGAAAGAGTCTATCTGAAGAGGCTTTTCTTGGCAAGCCGTATTTCAAAATAACTCAAAAAAATTTACGGTTTTTTTAGCTCCCCCCGTTATCCCTCGGATTTTGAGCGCTCTTCTGGCCGTAGTAGGCGGCGGAGCCATGTTTGCGGGAGAAGTGTTTATTGAGCAGGTGTTGAGGGATGTAGCGGGCATTGGGCTTGATAAGCCTGGTTTGGGTCGTCCTGGAGAGTTGGAATAACTCGTCAGGATTTACGTCCTGAAAGCAAAAATAATCCTGATTAAAAAGATAAACTTATCATCCCTTCCTATACAGTATGAAAGACGGGATAAACAGAGCGACTAAAGCAGCAAATGAAATGAAAAACCTCTTCCATTTTTGAGTTCTAAGTATCTCTTCTTCTCTCATTTTATTTTCTAATTCAACATAACGATTTATGACATACTTCGTATTATCGTTGTTTGGAAAATCGTCAATAAAACTAAGTAATTTCTCTTTTTTAAAATTTATATCTAATTTACCATCTTCGTACATAGCTATACAATATGCCAATTGTTCTTCACAAAGCTTTAAATTATATTTCTTTATGTTTTCGACAGTGTTTGTCCTTAGTGCCTCTTTAAGTTTTGATTTTAAAATTTCAGAGTATTCTAAAAAACGCTCATCGTTTCTGGAAAAAAGCGCTACGGATAAATTATGACCAACATTAAATATCTGAAGATGTTTTTCGTTTTCAAATTTTTCCCATATATCAAATAATGAATCAATATATTCGTCAGATCTTTCATTAAAATTATTAACTCGAACATACTCCATAAGATAATAGATAATATCTCCATTGTCTTTACCGAAATCAGTGTAATCCTTAAAAAGATTCAAAAAACACTCTAATGCTTCCTCTTTTTTCCCATCTTTCGCAAGCTGCCGTGCCTTCTCAAGCAGTATTTGTGCTTTTTTTGATTCCGAAGATACTTCCAGAGCTTTTTCACGTACAAGCAAAGCCCCTTCACTGTCTCCCATTCGCTCCTTTACATCGGCTAATTTTGGATATATATTTTCCAGGAATTTTTTCTTAAATCCCGGTGTAATTGTGTTTGTCTCAGAGTTTAAACGTCGTTCTATTTCTTCATAGTACTTATTTGCGGATTCCGGTTTGCCAGCGGCTGAGTGAATCTGCGCCAACTGTCTGAGAGTGCCTAAAACAACGACATCTTCGGAAGGGTTCAATTTTAAAACTTCTTCAAACAACTCATTTACCCTTTCAAAATCGGACTCTCCCTCTATCTGTCCACAGTAGAAACTACCGGCATGATATAACAACTTTGCCTTTAGCTCGGGTTCTGAACAATCCTTTGCCAAGTCTTCCATTTCGATGGCACACTTCAGCCTGTCTACACGATTGGTTGCACGAGCAGAGGCAAGACTCCTGGATAGAAACCAACCCTCGGAATACTTCTCAACTGGAGATTGGTTTGCAAAAATAATCCAAGGTATCGCAAAGGTAACAGCCAACAACCAAAGACAATACCAATGTATTACCCGTGCAACGCCCGTTTTGTAACCTCTGGTCATATTCAATCGCATGGGGGAAGAGCTATGTCTGAAAAAACAACATATAAATCTTCTTCCCCTTCCGCATTGCCAGCGGTAACCTCTTCGCTGATTTTAAAAGTAGAAGGACATTCTTCGCAATGCAAATAGAAATAAGCCTTGTTCCAAGTTCCTGTAGAAGATTTCTTAATCGTTTTCCATTCTGCTTTCTTTATCAATCTGGGTGAAATTTCGGTACCAGCAGTCCCCGTTATGGTATAAGTTGTAGATTCGCCTGTTGTTCCCGTTCCGCTGACTCTTCCTCCAATACCGGCAGAACCGATCAACGCGTTACGCAACTCAGCTTTCATT
>JAGVTF010000062.1 GCA_019136955.1 Verrucomicrobiota bacterium | reverse complement strand
CTGAAAAATTCCTTACTATTACACTCGTTAACTAACGATAGCATCATTCCAATTTTTTGTCAAGCGACTTGGTATTTTTTTGTTCTTGTCGTGCTCTCCTAAAAGCTACTCAGTTGAAATGCAAGGAATTCTACCTCTGTTTCTATTTTTTTATCGGTTGGTTTCTAGCGTAATCATCTGTTTTTTCGACTTTTTCTAAGATAGACGATAGATTTAATCTTGTTCGGGTTCCTACTCTTCTTTTTTCTTTTTTCTGCGTTGGCGTACGGCATTTGAGAGAATATGCTCTATCTGTCCGTTGACCGAACGAAATTCCTGTGCCGCCCAGCGCTCGAGTTCTTCCCAGAGCTTGGGGTCCATCCTGAGTAAAAATGATTTACGGGGTGCCAATGTGCTTAATTATCGTGTGCTGGTAAAAGGAATCGCTCCATCGGGATTGTATCAGTGATAGAGAGTTCCGGTGTTGACGACGGGTTGAGCTTCGGAATCGGAGCAGAGGACGACCAGAAGGTTGCTGACCATGGAGGCTTTGCGCTCATCATCCAGTTCGATTACATTTTTGCGGGAGAGTTCTCCCAGGGCCATTTCGACCATGCTGACCGAACCCAGGACGATTTTCTCTCGAGCCGCGATGACCGCTTCGGCCTGCTGGCGCCGAAGCATGACGCTGGCGATTTCCGGCGCATAGGCCAGATGGTTGAGGCGGGCTTCCTCGATCACGACCCCGGCCCTGTTGAGTCGGTCCTGGAGCTCCGCCTGGAGCGCCACGGAGATTTCGGCGGCGTTGCTGCGCAGGGTGATCTCTTCCTGTTCATGCTCTCCGTCATCATAGGCGTAAGAGGTGGCCAGATGGCGGACGGCGGATTCGCTCTGAATGGTTACGAACTGCTCGTAATCATCGACATCGAACATGGCTTTGGCGGTATCTTCCACGCGCCAGACGATGACGGCCGAGATTTCAACCGGGTTGCCCCGCTTATCGTTGACCTTGAGTTTTTCGCCATTCATGTTGCGTGAGCGCAGGGAGATTTTATTGCGGCTGGCGCTTTTGAGATTGCGTTTGGCGGCCAGAGAGCCGACCGAGGGCGTCGGCGTGGTTTCAGCGGTGGCGAGCATTCTTCCATTGGAGTAAAATGGGTTGCCCCAATGGAAGCCGGTTTGGCGTACCGTCCCGACGTATTTACCGAAGAGAATGAGGACGCGTGCCTGATTGGGCTGCAGGGTGAAGAACCCGGGCAGGATCAGTGAAAAGAGGAGAGCTTCAAGAAGAGCTCCCGGGATGATTATAGAAGGACCTTGCATCCTGATTCCGAAAATCATCATGAGAAGTGCAAAAACGACAGCGAATAAAAAACAGACGAGTACGAGCCATCCGTTCATTACGTGAATTTCTTTTTCGACGCTCGTAGTGAGCTCTTTGAGAGGTAGGTTAGTTTTCATAGTAGTGATAATGGTGTATGTAGCCGTCAGTCGGCGACATATCAAAATGATATCACTTTTCAGAAAAAAAAGGCAAGAGCGCAGGCGCGTTTTTTTAATTTTTTTACGCCCTTATTTCCACTGGAAGTAGAGGATGCGGACATCGCGGGCTGAGACGCGGTGAAGCATGGAGGAGAAGACGCGCTCCTGGTCGCCGACCCGCGCGCGGACTTCGACCTCGAAGACGGTACTGCGGACTCCGCAGAAGGCGCCGATCTGCTGCACCAGGCTTGGGGGCATTCCGGGGATTTGCTGGAGCATCCCGACGCCGGTGATCATGACGTCGTCTTCGGTGCCCTCCACGTCGTCGAGCCCACGGCGATAGGTGATGATTTCGTTGGCGATTTCCGGGGTGACGCCCGGGAGCATCCGGAGGACTTCCGCCGGTGCGGTATTGATGTTGAGCGTGCCGGAGGAGAGAGTGCAGAAGAGGTCCATGAGGCCGCCTTCGAAGATATTTTCATCCGCGTAGTGTCTGCCGATGCGGATTTCGTCGGGGTCGATGTAGGTACTCATTGGCGAGCGGCCTTCGAGCCTGGCGATTCCGTAGTAGAGCTCCGGGCTGACGCCCTGGATCATGAGCAGCTCCGAGATATCATCGAGCGGTCCATTCTTGCAATAGTAGGGCGGGTCCAGGCCGAGGTAGTACTCGTCTTCGGCGCCGCTCAGTTTGGCGTTGTTATCGGTATCGCGCCAGTCGAGGACGGAATCGGAGATGGTGCTGGCGAGGGTGGAATCTGCGCCCAGGACGGCAAGCGCGTTTTCCAGGAGAGCCGCCGTAGCGGTATTGATATTCATCTTGCGTTCATTATCGGTGATGGAGACCGAGAAGATGCCGTTGCCGAGCTCGTTATCTTCGAGGAAGACGAATTCCAGGAGGTCATTGGTCTGGCCGGGGCCGCCGGCCCATTTTTGGTTCAGCGCGTCGCAGGGTCGGTTGAGATTGAGCTGCTGGCCGACGACATAGCGGGCCAGTTCCACACCGGAGCGCCCGAGCCACTCGAGCTCAGAATCGCTCAGGTGGTTATTGGCCAGCTTCATCTCCACTTTCATGAACCAGGCGAAGCCAGCCGTCATGGTTCCCAGAACGATGATGACGACCAGGACGATGATGAGGGCGATACCGCTCTGGGGAGTGGTCGCTCTGGCATTGTTTGCCGGTTGTTGAAGAGGTATTTGCATCAAGAGTCCATCCTTTTTTGCCGGTTAGCGTCTGCCACCTCCCGGGCCTCCGGGCATCGGGGGACCGCCTCCGCCCGGGTTAAACCCACCGCCGGGCCTTCCACCCTGCCCGCTACCGGGTCCAAAACCGCCGCCGGGCCGGCCGCCTCCGCCACCGCCGCCGGATCCCCAGCCTCCTCCCTGAGCGCCTTGGCCGCCGCCGGGTCGACCGCCGCCGCCCATGCCGGGTCGGCCTCCCTGACCACCCTGGCCTCCTCCCTGGCCGCCTTGACCGCCGGGACCACCCTGACCTCCTCCCTGAGCGCCCATGGTCATGCCGCTGGAGACGGTGCCCTGGATTTGCGGGTCGATGATAGTGCCGCTCATGGCGACGACGCGTGAATCGAGCTGGGCCGGTTCATTGCCGACGTAGCCGTGCCCCATCGAGACGCGTGCCAGTTGCGGCAGCGTATTGGTGTTTTCCCAGTCCAGGACCCAGTCCAGCTCATTGGTATCCCAGAACTCGACGGCGAAGAACGAAATATCGGTGGAGAGCTCAATAGGCGGGATGAGGTCGGTATACTCCTCATCGATCAGGAGCGGATGCTGGTAGAGGATCAGGGAGTTGCGTCCGCTTTCATTGGCTTCGACGACGTAGGTGAGCCGTCGCAGGGGCAGGCCGTCATAGAGGCCGCTGCCGATAAACCCCGGCGGCAGATAGGCCACGAAGGAGAGGGCCGAGTAGTCGCCGTCGTTATCGACCTCAAAGCTGTAGTAATTGGTATTGGCCCGGAACATCCGCGCGGACATCAGCGATTCGCTCAAGGCGCGCATTCCGACCCGTGTCCGCTGGGTTTCTTCGGCGGCAAAGCTGGCCGATTGTTTGCCCATGAGGACGAGCGACCAGATTTCATAAATGGAGGTCAGGATCAGAGCGAAGATGAAAATGGAAATCATCACCTCCAGGAGGGTGAAGGCACCTCGGCAGCGTCTCTGCGGGGCCTGGGCTCTGATTTCAGGATTGTTCATTTCTTCAAGCATGTTTTGCCTTTCCTGCGTTTATCTTCCCAGGATTGATTCGGGGCGGTAGAGCCAGAGGCTCATCATGGTGGAGTCGCGTCCGCCAAAAGCGCCCGGGTGATAGACCTCCACATCGACCTGGAAGAAGCCGTTGGTGCTGACTTCATAAGCTTCACGGGTCCAGGACCAGCCCGGGTACATATCGCCAAAATCGCCCGATTCGACGACCTCCTCCAGCCGGTTGGTCGCCAGCATGTCATAGACGACCTGCGTGAAATCAATCGGGGTGACGTTGAGGGAGTGCGCCGCCCGCAGGTTGGTATTGAGCAGCTCCATGATCGAAAAATAGGCCATGAAAAAAATCGCCATGGCGACCATGATCTCCAGGAGGGTGAAGGCCGGCGCCAGAAACGCCCAGCCGGCTGCCGAGTAATCGCGGGAGTTGTTGATTGTGATTTTCATCAGCCGCTTTTTCGGGGGTTAGAATTCGATGCCGCCTCTCCTGCGGCGGAGCGGGTTCTTGGGGGTGGCCAGCTCATTGAGGTTATCAAAATCGGCCAGACCGGTGACGATATCGACCGTTACGCGCCGGAACTCGCCCTGCCAGGAGAGGACCACCGTCAGAAGGTCCGCCGTGCCGTTGGGGAAGAAGCGCGAGATGACCAGGTCGTCATCCATATGCTCGGTCATGTTGACGTCAAGCATCTCGATCTCCACCTCGTCATGGAGTCTGTACTGGTCGCTTTTGTAGGGGGCTCCCCTCATGGAGCTTTGGGGGGCTGAACCGGTTGAGAGCGTGGCCGCATTGCCCCAGTTGATCGATTCGTTGATATCGCGCGGCATCTCCTCCACCTGGAACGTATATTCATAGGGGTGGAACTTGAGCACCATCGGGGTGCAGCGGAGAATGGCCGTGGCGCGTGCCTGGGCGCAGGCCTCCACCAGGTCCGATACGCTTTCGGTGAGGGGGTCGCGCTTCTGGATGGCGCGGAAGACGGCCGGGATACCAATGCTGCAAAGGACGCTGATAATCCCCATGACCACCATCAGCTCAATGAGCGTGAAGGCGGCGTTGCATGGCGGGGATTTCTTTGGCGTCAATGCTCTCATGGTCGGCTAGCGGTTGATATTGGAGGTGAGCGAGAACATGGCCGAGAGAATACCCAACAGGATGAAGCCGACAAAGAGCGCCATCGTGATGATGAGAATCGGCTCAATCAGTGTGGTCATGAGCCGCAGTGCCGTCTGGAGGTCATCCTCGTAAGTTTCGGCCAGGCTTTGCAGGGAGTTGGGGATATCGCCGGTCTCCTCGCCAATCTTGACCATATCGATCATCAACTGCGGGAAGACGCCGCTCCTTGCCAGCGGCTGGGCGATTGTTTTGCCATCGGTGACCGCTTCGCGGGTATCGGCGATGGCTTTCTGGAGAATGACGTTGTCTATGACCAGCTCCGTGATTTTGAGCGCGACCAGAACCGGGACGCCATTCTGCATCAGGGTGGAAAGGGTGCGTGAGAACTGGGCAAAGAGGTTCATGCGCACCGCGTTGCCGATAACGGGGGCATTCATCTTCCAGCGGTCCCAGGCGAGGCGCCCGCGTACCGACTGGATGTATCTGCGGAAGAGCATGATGACCGTGAAGATACCGATCAGGACGGCCCACCAGTAATGTTTAAAGAAGGTGGAGCTATCCATCAGAAACTTGGTGCTGGGCGGCAAGGGAGCATTCATGCTTTTGAAAATCTCCATGAACTTGGGCATCATGACGGTCATGAAGAAGAAGATCACCGCCAGGCCGACGATGACCACCACGGTCGGGTAAACCATGGAGCTCTTGAACTTGCTCTGGACCTCCGCGAAGCGCTCATAGTGGGCCGCCAGGCGCTTCAAGACCTCCACCAGGGCGCCGCTTTGCTCGCCAGAGCGGACCATGTTGATGAACATGTTGGAGAAGATCACCGGCTGGCGGCTCATCGCTTCAGAGAGGCTCTTGCCTTCGACGACATCCTGCTTGAGCTGGCGGCTGACATCGGTCGGGATGCCTTTGCTGCCGACATAGGTCATACTGTTGAGGGCGGCGGTGAGCGGCATACCGGCCCTGAGGAGATTGGCCAGTTGGTTGGCAAAGTTGGCCAGCTCTTTCATGGCCGGTCTTTTCTGGCGAGTGAAGTAATCGCGCATTCCCTGCGGCAAAAGGTTGAGGAGGCCGCTGGTGCTTTGGCTGCCCCGCAGGCTCCGTGCTTTGCCTTTTCCTTTTTTGGCAGGCTCGATCGATACGGGCAGGAGCCCCTGCTTTTGCAGTTGGGCCAATGCCGCCATACGATCGGCTGCTTCCAGCACCCCTTGAATGGCGGTGCCGTTTTTCTTACGCGCTTTATAAACGAATTCTGCCATCGTCAGTCCTTGTTTGAAACACCCATTTTGGGCTAAAGTTGCTCTTTCCGGGCTTTGGGCTCCTGCTTTTCATCTTCTTTGGGCCCGGCTGGCTCAGTTGGGTCTGGCTCGGTGGGCGCTGGGAAAGAATCGACCGGCGGAGGCGGTGGAGCCTCTTCAACCGTCGCTTTGAGCGGAGGCGCCATCTGGGGAACCTCCAGCCCCAGAAGCTCATAAAACTTCTGGGAGTCGAGCATCTCCTTCTCCAGAAGCTCGCTGCAAATCAGCTCGAGCTGCTCTTTGTGGTCGGTCAAAATTTTGCGGGCATGGGCGTAGGCGTCGTTCAGGAGCCTCAGGACCTCCTGGTCGATGATCCGCGTCGTCTCCGGACTGCAATCAGTGCGGAAGCCGCCCTCGGCACCGGAGAACATCCCGTGGTCCGGCTGGAGACAGTGGGCCAGGCCGATCGTATCGCTCATGCCGTACATGCAGACCATCTGGCGCGCGAGCGAGGTGGCCCGCTTCAAGTCGTTTTCAGCTCCGGTCGAGACCTCCTGGAAGGTGATCTCCTCGGCAGCGCGTCCACCCAACAGGCCGGCTATGCGCGCCATCAGCTCTGAACGGGTGAGGATGAATTGATCCTCGGGCGGCACCTGCATGGTATAGCCCAGGGCGGAGCGGCCTCTGGGGACGATGCTGATTTTCTGGACCGGGTCGCAGTTCTGGTCATAGGCGGCGATGAGCGCATGGCCGGCCTCGTGAATGGCGACGCGGTGGAGCTCCTTTTCGCGGAGACGGCGGCTCCGGCGCTCGGTGCCGGCAATGACTTTCTCGATTGCCTCCTCCAAGTCCGATTGCGCAATGACCGAGGAGAGCCGTCTGGCGGCCAGCAGTGCGGCTTCGTTCAAGGTATTGGCCAGGTCAGCCCCCGAAAAGCCGGGAGTACTCTGGGCCACACGCCGCAAATCGACCTCGGAGGCCAGCGGTTTGCTGCGGGAGTGGACCTTGAGGATCGCCTCGCGGCCATCCAGGTCAGGCGCATCGACGACGACCTGCCGGTCAAAGCGGCCCGGGCGCAACAGCGCGCGGTCCAGTACATCGGGCCGGTTGGTGGCCCCCAGGATGATCACCCCGGCATTGGTCTCGAAGCCATCCATCTCCACCAGGAGCTGGTTAAGGGTCTGTTCACGCTCATCATTGACCGAGCCCATGTGGACGCCCCGCTGGCGGCCGATGGCGTCGAGCTCGTCAATAAAGATAATGCAGGGAGATTGCGCCTTGGCCTGCTGGAAGAGGTCACGCACGCGGGCCGCGCCGACCCCGACGAACATCTCGACAAAATCACTGCCGCTCAGAGAAAAGAAGACCACTTTGGCCTCTCCGGCCACGGCGCGCGCCAAAAGCGTCTTACCGGTCCCGGGCGGCCCCACCAGCAGGACCCCTTTGGGTATCTGCGCGCCCAGGGCCTTGTAGCGGGCCGGGTTCTTCAGGAAATCGACCACCTCCTGGAGCTCGTACTTGGCCTCGTCGCATCCGGCTACGTCGGCAAAGGTGACGCCGGTCTCCTTATCGGCGGAGACTCGCGCCTTGGATTTGCCGATGGAGAGAATCGACTGGCCGCCCATGCCGATTTTGCGTGAAATAAAAATCCAGAGCCCGATCATCAGCCCAATCGGCAATACCCAGACCAGCAGGAACTGCTCCAGGAAGCTCGGACGGCTGCCGAGGAACTTGGCGCCGCTCTTCTCGAGCTCTTCAATCAGCCGCGTATCTGCATCGACGCGAATGGTGGTAAACGCGAAAACGCCTTCAGGGTCGCTCTGTTTGGAAAAAAGCCTGGAAAAGGGGCTCTGTGGCAGATGAATCTGGGGGTCCACCGCTTCCGCGAGCGGTGCATTGGTGGCTGCCGGAGCCGTGGCTGCCGTGGATGAAGAGTCTGCTCCGGAACCATCTTCCACCCTGAGGCCGGAAGCAGGCGCCGGTGCATCCGCTTTTTGGAGAGCGATCTTGCCGGTGATTCGCTCCTGGCTGATGAGGCACTCGATCACCTCGCCGCGGGCGACATGCTTCTTGAATTCACTGTAAGGGATACTTTTGGAGCCCGTGGAGCTCATCACCTCCTGCCAGAGGATGAGAATGAGCAGCGCTGCCAGAACGTAGCCCATCGAGAAACGCCAGGGTGGCTTCTCCTGAGGGGGCCGCCCGCCGCTCTCTTTGCCGGGTTTATTCTTCTTTGGAGGTATC
>JAGVTF010000311.1 GCA_019136955.1 Verrucomicrobiota bacterium | reverse complement strand
GGGATAGATAATGGCATTGCAGAAATGGGCAACCTCTTCTCTAAGCTGGAAAAATTCACCTCGAAAAGAGATGATTTTTATATTCGGGTTCTTGCCCGCCATTTTTGAGACACGGTCAGCATGGAGTCCGGCACAGTTGATGACATAGCGGGCATAATGCCGGCCATGGTTGGTAACGATCAGGGTTTCAGTTGGCATCTCCTTGATGGAGAGCACTTCCGTGTTGAGCATGACGTAGCACCCTTTTTTTGCCAGTTCATTCAGGAGAGTGCTGCAAACCTGCCGGTAATCCAGGACAGCTGTGTTTTTGACATGAATGGCGGCCAGACCTTCAGCGTGGGGCTCTATTTCCCTGAGGTGTGAGGGGCCGAGCAGCTCACAGGGGATATTCCCCTGCTTGCCTCGCTGGTAGAGTTCCTGGAGTGCCGGAAGCTCGGATTCCGTAGTGGCAACAATTACTTTGCCGCAGGTTCGCAGCGGGATGCCGTACTCCTGGCAAAAGCGCTTCATTTCCTCTCGACCTTCCAGGCAGCCGGTTGCCTTCACGCTTCCGGGCCTGTAGTAGATACCACTATGAAGCAACCCGCGACGCACACCACTCTGATGAGTAGCGACAGCAGATTCCTTTTCAATAACAATTACGGACTTGTCGGGGTAGGTATGAACCAGGTTCCAGGCCGTCGCCAGCCCCACAATTCCGCCTCCGATTATAATGACATCGTATGGCCTCAAGGCTGAAATTAACATGGCTCAAAACCTTTCCCAAGTCAAGGGGGAAAGGGAGGTTCAGAATTTGAAAAAAGAGCTTTGATTATGCGGTTTTTCTGAGGCTTTTACTCAGCCTGGCTGTAGGAAACGGCCGGCAGCAGGATGGCCTCGCTCATGCCGTGGATGAGTTTTTTGTCATCAGCACATAAGGTGGCCAAAGTACCGTGATGCAGCGCGCGCGCCTGAGTTTGCTGCTCGCCTTGCACAAAATAGTAGGGGCAGAGGCGTACACGGGCATTCATCTCCCGGGTGGTACCGGTATCAAAGTCATACCAGGAAGCGGGGATGGTTTTACTATTGGCAAAACGCATCAGCAGGCGCGGAGAGGTGCTGAACTGTTCAAGGGATTCCTCCACAATATGGGCCCACTCTTTTTTGGGCAGATCGCTTCCAACCCAAACGCCACGCGAACCCCAGGCATTTTCTGAAAATCCGCTAACCTTAATCACCAGCTCCCTTTCTGACTGGCTGAACTCTGCCAGCTCGGACCAGTCATGAATCCCCAGCTCTGGATGCTCTGCATGGTAGGGGAGTGGCTCCGGGTTTAGAATCCAGGTGCGTGGTACCAGCTTGAGCATCTTTTCATAAAAGTGGTTCCCCAGCTCCTGGCGCCAAAAATCGCGAAGGGTCCGATTCCAGAGAAGAGCCAACCAAAGCTTTTCTTCCAGAACAGGTTTAGGTGGAGGGGTGATGGTGATCTCTTTTTTTAATGCGCGCTCGAAGAGGTTCCTGGCACAGGGAATATTGGGCAGGTCAAACAGTTCAAAAAATCGATAGACAGAGCAGCCATCCGGAAAATCGGTGTGGTATTCATCGACGACCTGGAAGCGATCAGCCCCCAGTTCACGGGCAAGGTATTCCATTTCAGAGCGGTAAGAGGCTGACTCTTCTGAAACGACTATTTTCACGGTTGCGTTTGGCTCAAAAATAGAGGCAAACCCCTTCTGCATGGCGCTTTCGCCAAGATAGATTTTTTGCAGGGCTGCCAAGATGCCGATGCCGCCCGGGACACTGTCCAGCTCCGTGAGGCGAAGTCCATCGCTGGTGAGGAGCAAGTCTGGGCGGATGACTTTGGGCAAGGCGTTTTTGAAGAGACGATGACGCTGGAGCTCCACCAGCCAGGAAGGCTTGCCATAATCCATCAGCTCAGCAATCCAGTGCGGCATCTTCCCCGCAACGCTTTGTGAGTAAAGAAGATTAATAGCACGGTAGAACTGCAGGAGGATCCTGCCAAGAGACTCTATTTCCTGTTGCAGTTGAGGAGGCAAGTAGAACGGTTTTTCGGAAATCCTCCACTGATGGGTGGAGAAAAGAGCCTCTCGAACAAGGGTCTCCCGAATAGTCTGGGGCACTATCATTGTGTAACGACTGAGTTTAGAAAAAAAGATACCCTCACCCATCCTGCTGGAGGCTGACAGGTGAGGGTAAATTTTCGGGCGTGTTATCTACCCGTTGAAATAGAGATAGGCAGCAAGAATCATGCCTAACACAAAGCAGGTGCCGAGAACGTCTTTCCAATCCCAGCTTTCACGGGTTTCGCGCTTCTGCTCTGCGGTGACGTTGCCATAGGTAAGCCCTTCAATAGTAGCATAGTTGGGCTCCTGAGTCGCATAGCTGACACCGATCATCACCAGGATGGAGACCAGCGTGATGAGGACACTGAAATACTGGAAGTAGATGTTGCTTACAATCCAGAGGAAGGAGCCTTCGGCATAGCCGTTTTCCAGGAGACCCAGAGTGAGGGGAGTATCCACAGCCATCCGGAAAAGTCCCAGGACAAAGCCGACGAGCAGAGCGGTTATACAGCCCTTGGAGTTGAGCCGCTTCCAGAAAATACCGAAGAAAAAGACTACAAAAATGGGAGGAGCCAGGTAGCCCTGAACCGACTGGAGGTAATTATAGAGTCCATCGGCGCCACGGATGACCTCAATCCAGAACAGACCAATCAGGACCATGACAGAGACGGCTACGCGGCCAACCCAGACCAGCGTGGCCTGGGGGGCATTGGGGCGGATGCGGCGGTAAATATCCATGGTAAAGAGGGTGGAAGAGGCATTAAAAGTGCCAGCCAGTGAGCCCATCAGAGCAGCCATGAGACCAGCCACGACAATACCACGTACCCCTACAGGCAAGACTGTTTTTACCAGAAGCGGGAAGGCTCCCTGGGCCAGCTGGCGATTGACTGAGCCATCTTCACTGACCAGAACATTGAGCGCTTCAAACTGACCCTGTTTGGCAAGAGCAAAGCAGATCATACCGGGGATAATGAAAATGAAAACGGGCAGAAGCTTGAGGGCTCCGGCCAGGATACATCCGCGGCGGGCTTCCTTTTGATCGGGGGCGCCCAGTGCGCGCTGGACGATATATTGGTCAGTACACCAGTACCAGAGGCCGATGATCGGCGCACAGAAAAGCATTCCGATCCATGGATAGTTCGTATTAAAATACCAGGCCATGCGCCCCTCTTCTTTGATGGGGGCCCAGGTTCCCTGGATGCCTTCGGGGATGAGTGGTTTCCAGAGGTTAAACATCTCACTGCCCAGGGTTGAGCGCAAGACATCCCAGCCGCCCAGAGCCTTTAAACCGAAAAAGGTGAGCAACGCCGACCCCAAAACCAGTACCGATACCTGAATCACATCTGTATAGGCAACGGCGCGCATACCGCCCAGAATGACGTAGAGACCGGCCATGCAGAGGACAATGATACTGCCTATCCAGAAGCTGTCGATAGGGCCAATGTGCATCTCCGGCAGCAGAGATGAGAAAACAACGCCACCGGCAAAAATTCCTACAGCGACTTTGGTGACGACGTAAGAGACCAGCGAGACTATAGAGAGAATGGTGCGACAAGCAGGGGAAAAACGCTTTTCCAGAAATTCGGGCATGGTGAAGACCTTCCCTCGCATAAAGAAGGGAATCAACACCCAGCCCAGAATGAGCACACACCAGGCGTGCAGTTCATAGTGAGCCATGGCGACACCATCTGTGGCTCCGGAGCCGGCTAATCCGACCAGATGTTCGGAGCCGATATTGGAAGAGAAGATGGATGCGCCGATTACCCACCAGGCCAGGTTGCGCCCGGCCAGGAAGAAGTCATCGGCAGTATCTTTATTTCGTTTGGAAACCCAGGTGGCTACTCCGAGCACCAGGGCAAAATATCCGGCAATAATGCACCAATCTATAGTTTGCATAGTCTGATTTTTGGTTGTGTGTTGTCATTTAATAGTGACCTGGAAGAGACTCCCAGTCACAAAAAACTTGCGGGGCTATCCTAAACCTGTTATAAGAAAGCTGCAAGTGTTAAGTACATTTGGAGTGCTAGTTTTTCCAAACTAAGATTTAAAAAATTTATGACAACATTAGGAGTAATTGTAGGAACTCGAGGCTTTTTCCCCTCCTCGCTCTGTGAAGCCGGTCGGCTGGAAACCCTGACTGCTTTAGAGAAATTGGGGATCAAGGCTATTATTTTGCCGATTGATGCGACGCCGCACTTTGGGGCGGTGGAATCGCTCAAGGAGGCTCGAGCCTGTGCGGAGCTTTTCATTAAGCACAAGGATGAGATTGATGGAGTGTTGGTTACGCTGCCCAACTTTGGAGATGAGCGGGCGGTTTCTAATACTTTGCGCTGGGCAGACCTCAAGGTGCCTGTCCTGGTCCATGCCTGGAGCGATGACAATGAAAAGCTTAATATAGAGTGCCGACGCGATAGTTTTTGTGGTAAGATGAGCTGCTGCAACAACTTAAGACAATACGGAATACCCTATTCTTTGACAACTCTCCATACCGATACGGCTGGCAGCCCGACTTTTAGAGCCGATTTGAAGCGTTTTGTCAGTACCTGTAAAGTAGTCAAAAAACTGAAGAATCTGCGTGTTGGTGCGTTGGGTGCCCGGCCAGCTCCGTTCAATACGGTCCGCTACAGTGAAAAGCTTATGGAAGCATCGGGTATTTCCGTGGAGACCATGGATTTATCGGATATGCTTGGACGAGTACAGCGCCTCAATGAACAGGATGCCGATGTAAAGGCGAAGCTGGATGAAATCCGCGGCTATACGAATGTCTGCTCCGTGCCAGAAGCCAGCCTGCTCAAAATGGCGAAGTTGGGAGTGGGGATTGACCGCTGGATTGAAGACCAGCAACTGGGCGGAGTCTGTCTGCAATGCTGGAGCGCTCTGGAGGAGTTCTATGGTGTGGTGCCCTGTACACTCATGAGTATGCTTTCTGAGAATAAAATTCCTGCAGCTTGTGAGACAGATGTTTGCGGCTTGATCGGGATGATCGCTCTGCAGGAGGCCAGCCAGCAGCCGGCAGCTCTCCTGGACTGGAATAATAACTTTGGTGGTGACCCCAACAAAGGAATCTTTTTCCATTGCTCGAATCTCCCCAAATCGTTCTTCAAAGAAACAAAAATGGATTACCAGGCGATTATTGCCGGTTCAGTTGGCAAGGAAAACACCTATGGGACTATTGCTGGGCAGATTGCGCCGGGACCCTTCACCTATGCGCGCATTTCCACGGATGATGAGATGGGTGAGATCGTTTCCTACATTGGAGAGGGCAACTTTACCGATGATCAGGTCAATACTTTTGGCGGCTACGGAGTCTTCCAGATAGATGAGCTGCAGGAGTTGCTTCGCTTCATTTGCGAGAACGGCTTTGAGCACCATGTGGCGGCCACTCGCAGCCAGGTGGCAGCTTCCCTGGAGGATGCCTTCAGCACCTACCTGGGCTGGGATGTCTATCATCACTAACCCCTCGTTGCTTAAAGAGTGGGGAATGGAGCTTAACGGTTCTTTCTCCACTCTTTTAAACTTTCTGCTAAAGCCACTCATGTAAAAAAAGAGAACTGAAATGAAAACGAAAAAAATCTCTGAGCCTAAATATACGATAGGGTTGGATTATGGAACCAATTCGGTGCGGGCGCTTCTGGTCAATGTCTCCAACGGAGAAGAGGTGGCTGATGCCGTTTACGATTATGAACATGGAGTCAAAGGGGTCGTGTTGGGGCGTGATCCCAACCTGGCGCGCCAGCATCCCTCCGATTACCTCAAAGGGGCTTCCCAGACGATCGGGAAGGTTTTGAGGTTGGCCAAAAGGCGGCTGAAAGGCTTCTCCAGTGTACAGGTGATCGGCCTGGGAGTGGATACGACGGGCAGCACACCGCTGCCGGTAGATGCAAACGGGCGTTCATTGACAGAGCAGAAGCGCTTTGAAAATAACCCCGATGCCATGGCGTGGCTCTGGAAAGACCATACTGGCGTGAAGGAGGCGGCCGAGATAACGGCTCTGGCTCGGGAAATCCGCCCTCAATATCTGGCGAAATGCGGTGGGACCTATTCAAGCGAATGGTTTTTTAGCAAGATTTTGCACTGCTCCCGAGTGGCTCCCAAGGTCTTTGACGCAGCCTACCTCTGGGTGGAAATCGCTGACTGGATACCGGCGATTCTGACCGGCACGGAGCATCCCGATCAGTTGGTGGTGGGGGTTTGCGCTGCTGGTCACAAGGGGATGTATAGTAAAAGCTGGGGTGGTTACCCCGATGAAGAGTTCCTCGGTAAACTGAGCCCCAAGCTGGCGAAGCTGCGTCCTCGCCTGAGAAGTGAAGCTTATTCGGTGGACCACAAAGTGGGCGGAATTTCCGAAGAGTGGGCCAGGAAGACCGGATTGCCGGCCGGCACACCGGTCGCGGTCGGGGCTTTTGATGCGCATCTGGGGGCGGTTGGCTCCGGGGTGAAAGAGGGGACACTTGTGAAAATCATCGGGACCAGTACCTGTGACATCACAATATTATCGAACCGTAAAAAACTGGCGGATGTTCCAGGCGTTTGCGGTATTGTTGATGGGAGCGTTTTGCCGGGTTACAACGGTCTGGAGGCTGGGCAATCGGCCGTGGGTGATATCTTTAACTGGTTTGTCGATTACATAGAACCGGCCCGCGGATTAATGGACCACCGAAAAATGGATGAAGCCGCGGCCCAGTTGCTGCCTGGTGAATCGGGGCTCTTGGCTCTGGATTGGAATAATGGCAACCGGACAATTTTGGTTGATCAGCGACTGAGTGGGCTTCTATTGGGGCAGACGCTTTATACGAAACCGGAGGAGATTTACCGTGCATTGGTCGAGGCGACCGCGTATGGGGCACTGACGATCATTAACCGCTTTGAAGAGTATGGAGTAAAGATACGGGAGGTAGTTAACTGCGGCGGTATTTCAGAAAAAAGCGCTCTCACCATGCAAATCTATGCCGACGTGACAGGCAGACCGATGAAAATCAGCCGCTCAGCCCAGACCTGCGCCCTGGGGGCTGCCATCGCCGGAGCGGTGGTCGCCGGCAAAAAAGCCGGTGGGTATAATACTTTTGCAGCGGCTCAAAAGGCGATGACGGGGTTAAAGCCCAAAGTCTTCAAACCCAACGCAAAGGCTCATGCGGTTTACAAAAAGCTCTATGCTCTATACAAGACTTTGCATGATGCTTTTGGCACTCGTGAGTGGAGCGGCAATCTCTATCACGTGATGAAAGAATTGATTGAGGTTCGCGAGAAAGTTCGCAAATAGAATATACTTTTTCCTCAATTTAATGCCTAAAAAAGAGACCTGCTACGGTCTCTTTTTTAGTGGAGGCTGTTTTTTAAATCAGTTGCAGCAGCATTTGTTGCTCAGAGCTTTTACTTCGGCGCTGGTCAGGATTTTGTATCCCAGCTTGTTGAGGATAGCTGTCGCGGCCTCCTGCTCCTGGGTTTCAATGATAAGAACCACCCCTTGATTCAAATAGTAGCCAGAGCCGTTGCGGACATCGACATTGCCCTCATAGAGCGCGGCGGTCAGTCTGAAAAGAGAGCCCGGGTTGTCATCCGCGATGACGGCGAGCACCGGCATAGTGGAGACGGCAAAGCCGCTCTTTTTGAGTGCTGCCATTCCTTCCTGGTTGTTATCTACCAGGAAGCGAATAACACCATATTTATCGCCGGCGCCATCGACAATCTTAAACCAAAGAATATTGACATGGGCCTCTGCCAGAGCCTCTGTTGCCTTGGCCAGAATGCCGGGTTTGTTTTCAGCAAAAACGGAGAGGAGTTTCACCTTATTATTTATTGGGTCTGTTAAGTGAGTGCTCATAAGCTTCTGTTATCAATGACACGTTTGGTTTTGCCCTCGCTTACCGGAAGGGTTCCGGGAGCCAGGAGTTCTACGACAGGTTTGACCTGTACTTCAGCGCGGATACGATCGGTGATGTTTTTTTGCATTCCTTCAAGCATACTTATGCGACCGTCGAAGGCATTGGCATCCAGTTCGACTTTGACGATCATTTCATCAAGCCCCTGCAAATGAATAAGATAATTCCGGCCAACCCCTTCAGTTTCCATAAGGATGCGCTCGATCTGCTGCGGATAGACGTTGGCGCCCTTGACGATGATCATATCGTCCGCGCGCCCTTTCAAGCGGTCTACGCGGATATGAGTGCGCCCGCAGGGGCACGGCTCCGGAATGATAGAGGTCAGGTCGCCGGTGGATAGCGGAGGATAGGCATGGCTTCCCGTTGGATGGAGGTGATGACGAGCTCACCCACCTCACCAGGGGGCAGTACCTCCAATGTCTCAGGGTCGATTATTTCAATCAGGTAAGTATCTTCCCAGAGATGGATTCCTTTCTTGGCGGTGCATTCGAAGCCGACGCCCGGTCCGCCCATTTCTGAGAGGCCATAGCAGTTGAATACATCGGCTTCAAAGGTCTTTTCGATCTTTCGTCGAGTTTCTTCCGTATAGGATTCGGCCCCCACCAGGAAAATCCGCAGCGCAATATCTTTGGCGGGGTCCATCCCTTTCTTTTCGATGAAGTTGGCAAAGTAAAGGGCGTAGCTGGGGGTGGCATGGGCCACGGTGGTTCCAAAATCTTGCATCAGCATGAGTTGGCGCTCTGAGTTGCCGGGGCCGGCCGGGATTGCGAGCATCCCAATTTTCTCTGCTCCGTAGTGTGACATCATGGCGCCGGTAAAGAGACCATAGGTCATCATGTTCTGGAAGACATCCCTGGGAGTGCAGCCGACCATGGTGAGGCAGCGGGCGAAGTTATTGGTGAGGGTATCAATATCTTTGCGGGAGAAGAAGAGAGCCTTGGGTTTACCCGTGGTTCCGCTGGAGGTATGGAGTCGGAGGAGATGGTCTTTATCGACGATGTTCAGCTTGTCGGGGTACTGGGCCCGAAGGTCGGCGCTGGTGGTGAAGGGGAGGCGTCTGACATCGTCCAGAGAGCGGATGGAATCGACTGTGACTCCCAGCTCTCGAAACTTATTCTGATAGAACTCTGACTTCTCTGCTAGTTGTGTGACTGTTTCTCTCAGCCGAGAGAACTGTAGCTGGCTCAAGGTTTGCCGGCTGGCGGTTTCAATATCTTTTTCCCAAAACATGGTTCAGTAGAATCAATTAGTAAAAACTAAACTCTGGGGGGCATTGTCGCTCTTTGCTCCAGACAAATCAATTCCATTCCGAAGGGTAAACGAAAAAATTTTCCATTTGGTAAAAAGTGAGCGTGCGACTGTATAAGGAATAATTTTTTAGGCCAATGAGTAGCCTGAAAGGGAGAATCCTGCATTGACTTGTCCGGTGGCAGCCGATAGGATGGATTTGTCTTTTTTTAAGAGACCTGGAATAGATTATATGAGTACCATTTATGACATTGTTGCGCGCGAAATACTGGATTCTCGCGGAAATCCCACGGTTGAAGTGGATGTAATTCTTGCTGATGGAACCATTGGCCGCGCTGCGGTTCCCTCTGGAGCGAGCACAGGTGAGAATGAAGCCATTGAGCTTCGTGATGGTGATAAGAGCCGTTATCTGGGCAAGGGCGTCAGCAAGGCTGTTGAGAACGTGGAAGAGAAGATTCTTCCTGAATTGGAAGGGCTCGATGCAATCGATCAGGTGACGATCGACAAAACGATGCTCGCCCTGGATGGCACAGATACCAAGTCAGTACTGGGTGCCAACGCCATTCTGGCAGTTTCGCTGGCTAATGCCAAGGCGGCTGCCTCCTATCTGGACCTGCCGCTTTATCGCTACTTGGGCGGGACCAATGCCAAGGTGCTTCCGGTGCCGATGGCAAACGTCATTAATGGTGGTGCACACTCTGATGCTCCCATTGATTTTCAGGAGTTCATGATTGTGCCTCGCGGCTTCTGCTGCTATTCAGAAGCGCTGCGTGCCATTACCGAAATTTTCCATGCTCTCAAGGATGTCCTCCAGGGCCAGGGTCTCTCCACAGCGGTGGGTGATGAAGGTGGTTTTGCACCAAATCTGCAAAGCACCGAAGCGGCCATTGAGGCAATCCTGCAAGCTGTCAAAAAGGCGGGCTACAAAGAGACTGAGCAGATTGTGCTGGCACTGGATGTCGCCTCTTCAGAGTTCTATGATGCTGAAAAAAATGCTTATATTCTCAAGAAGAGCTCAGGTAAGGTATTGAACGGTGAAGAGCTGGTGGCTTACTATGATGAGCTGACCAGTAAGTATCCGATTATCAGCATTGAAGATGGTTGTGCTGAAGGCGACTGGAAGACCTGGAAGCTTTTGACCGATAAAATCGGCAGCCGTGTCCAGTTGGTGGGCGATGATCTTTTCGTAACCAACGTGAAGTTCCTCAAGAAGGGCATTGATGAAGGTGTGGCCAATTCGATTCTTGTGAAGGTGAATCAGATCGGTTCATTGACCGAGACGCTCGATGCCATCAGCATGGCCCAGGAAAGCAGCTACACCGCAGTGATCAGTCACCGCTCCGGTGAAACTGAAGACAGCACCATTTCAGATATCGCCGTTGCCACCAATGCAGGCCAGATCAAGACCGGCTCCCTGAGCCGCACTGACCGCACCGCCAAGTACAATCAGCTTCTCCGTATCGAAGAAGAGCTGGGAGACAACGCCATTTACGGCGGCAAGTTTAAAATCTAGTCTGGCTGACCTACTCACTTTTTGCTGACTATAAAGGTGAGAGAAAAAAACAAATGAGGGTCCGATTTTGATATCGAACCCTCATTTGCTTTTCTGGAATCGGGAGAATTTTGTCTAAACGCGGATCATTTTCTCGAGTTCTCTGACGCGGCTGTTGATATCCCTTTTAGTGATGGCGGTTATTTTCTCTAAGCCGTAACCTTCGCAGCAGAAGGCAGCAACGGAGGCGGCATTCAGGATGGCTTTGCGGATTCCCATATCCACCTCAGCACGTGTTGAAGCGCTTTTGGCAATGTAGCCGATCAGTGCACCGGCAAACGTATCACCTGCACCGGTTGGGTCCAGGGAGCTGGGCAGGGGATAGGCCGGGGCCAGGAAGAGCCCATCCTGGGAGGAGAGCATGGCGCCATACTCGCCTTTTTTAATGATTACCATTTCAGGCCCCATTTTGTGAAGCTTGGCGGCAGCTCTCAGGAGGTTGTTTTCTCCGCTGAGGAGTTTGGCTTCGCTATCATTCAGGGAGAGGCAATCAATTTTCTTGAGGAGCTTTTTGAGTCCGGCCGGGTCACCCTTGATGTGGCAGTCCATGGTGTCTGCCAGCACGAAGAGCGGCTTCTCCATTTGCGCCAGGACATGCATCTGCAGCTCCGGCGTGATGTTGCCAAGCATGACGAATGGAGATTTTCGGTTTTTGGGGGATAGTTCCGGTTTGAAATCAGTAAAGACGCCCATTTCAAGGCAGAGCGTCTTGCGGTTATTCATGTTTTCCTCATATTCTCCGGACCAGTAGAAGGTTTTGCCTTCCGCCCGGCGCAGGTCGGTCAGGTCGATTTTGTGTTTTTTGAGGAGGTTTACATATTTCTGGGGGAAGTCATCCCCGATAACCGCAACGATGCTGGTTGTCGTATAAAAGCTGGCAGCGACCGAGGCATAACAGGCAGCCCCGCCGAGCAAGAGTGGTTTGTTAGCCTTGGGAGTCTTGATGGAATCCAAAGCGGCAGAGCCAACGACTAATAGTTTACTCATAAATTTTACTTTTTGTTATCTGGTGTTGAGTGGCTCGCGATGCTTGCGGCGGATAATGCTGCGAGTGCTTTCGAACATGCGCTCACGCACGACATCCACCTCGGCGTTGGCGATGATCTCCTGCAGCAAGCCTCTCTGGCGGTAGTGTTCGATGACAGGCAAAGTCTGCCGCCTGTAGGCGCGCAGGCGGTCTTTGACCGTATCCTCCTGGTCATCTTCACGCACAATCAGTTTGCTGCCGTCATGGTCA
>JAGVTF010000115.1 GCA_019136955.1 Verrucomicrobiota bacterium | reverse complement strand
TGTGCATTTATCGGCTGGAACAATAGGCAAATGGCTGAAATCGCCTCTTATGTGCAGATGTATCACGTGCATTTTCTTCAAGCATTTTCGCTTGAATGGGCAAACGGCTACGGAGTAAAGGAAGCTCTTACCAGGGCGAAAACTCACAGCGGGACAGGAGGTATTAACTTGGATAAATTAAAAGTGTTTGGTTATTGGGGGCTTGGAGTTAATACTTTTAACATGTATTATGGGGACTGATTTACGGAGGCATCACTATGGAAGAGCTTTATCATATCACAATGGCATACGCCGCTGCTTTGCTGACGGCGATACTGCCCCAAGTTACGGAGGTGGCCGACAGGTTGGATTTGCCGATTGAGCGCCCCATTACGGTGGAGCAGGTGCAGAAATTCATTCCCGATGTAACCGGACAGATGGCGGGAAGCCTTTTTCTGACCAATAATGCCTGGTTTCATTTCAGTAAACAGGGATTTGTAGATTCGTTCCGCGCGCCAAAAAACTGGTTCGCGATACAGGAACTTGACGACATTCCCTTTTATTATGGGAAGAGCACCCTCACCACCAACGAGATAATCGAGTTTGCCTTAGAAACAGTCTCCAAATCGGGCTACCCGATAACCACATTGAATAACCCGCCAAAGATGGAGGGGCCTTTAGATCTGGAAAACGGAGAACATGTTCCCTATTGCAGTGTGGAATGGTATCACGGAAATGAGAAGGGGACTTGGACTGAGCCGGAGGTCAGTGTGACTATCGACACTCAGAACAAGAGGCTGGCGGGGATTGGTTTTAAGGAGTATTCCGATTCAGCTCTGCCCAAAAAGCCGGTGAAAATAGATATCAAGGCCGACACGCGAGCCTATTTCCTGCAGAGGACCCGCGGCACGACAACGAATAGCCCGACCCGGAAAACGGAGAATTATGTAAAAATGACGCCGGCCTATTCCGATGCGCTCCTGAACCTCATTCTGCCCAGAATCTCGACCTTCGCGCGGAAATTGGGAGTGGAATGGGAGGAGCCGCTGAAACCGGACGATGTGAAGTCTTTCTGGCCCTGTCTGGCCCCGGGCCAGAATGGAGGGGAATTGGAATTAAAAAACGGATATCGTTTTACTTTCGATCCTGCCGGATATGTCAGTTCTTTCACCGCCCCCGAGTGGCTCGGGAATCAGTGGAGTGGTGAGGAGCCTCTTCGGTATCTGGGCAAGCCGACGATGACCACCAACGAAATTTATTCCCTGGCACGCGAGACTCTTCTCCGCCTGGGGTTTCCGCCCGAGATAACCCACGCTGCGGAGGAGCCCGATTTGGACTGGGCCTATTGGAGCAGGGGCACCATCGAATACTCGGATGGCGAAATCCCCCATTGTTGGCTGGGCTGGAGCGGCGACTCCTCCGCCCCATCGACCTGGCTGGGGATTAACGCCAAGGATAAAAAGGTGGAATATCTTCAAATCATCACGGCACCGGAGGACGGCGAGAAACTGGGGACTCCGCTAAAGGTCGATCTGCCGCTTGAATCGCTTTTTATCCGTATGACTCCGGACTACTCCAACGCGCTGCTCTCCGTTATTCTGCCCCGTATCAGCGAGTTTGCCGACAGGCTGGAGCTGCCCTTTGAGTCTCCCCTTTCCACGAATCAAATCCAGCGATTTCAACCCTCTCATGTTCGCGGCGAAGTCGCCGGGAGACTGGAGCTGACAAATCATTTTTGGTTTGAGTTCGATAAGGCGGGCTATGTAAGCAGTTTTCGCTCACCGGATAATTACTTTTTCGCGGAGGCCGACCACAGTCTTTTCCCCGTCTGGACACCGGAGAAGATGCGCTCGCAAAGCGGGTTTTTCGGAAAGACCCGTATGACCATCAACGAGATAATCGCGCTGGCACGGGAAACGATCCGCAAACTGGACCGCAATGCAGAGAAGCTGCAAATAGATAAAACACCCGAACTGCAGGGGCCTTATACATTGCCCGGCGGAGTTCACCTCCCCTATTGCAGGGTGGAGTGTAAGCTAAACAGCAGCAAGGAACCTTCTGAGCAAGACTCTTTTAGCCATATCGAAATCAATACCGAGAAATGCGAAGTGGTCGGTTTTTATCTTCAGCTCTCCGGCGAAAACGTAGAGAAAATGGCGAACCCTCTGAAGATAGACTTGGAACCGATGGAACCGATGGAACCGCAGATTCCGCAGATGGGCGCAGATTTTTAAAAAGAGATGAGCGGATGCGACCCCTACGGGGTCGTGTAAGAATGTGGGGGATCGGGTACCCGGGGTCTACGACCCCGGGCTATGTTATGGGTATGCTCCGCATACCTTAAGAATGCGCATCCTGCGGATGCGGGGAAACGTTTTTAACCGCAGATTACGCAGATGGGCGCAGATTATTTTTGAGCGGATGAACCGGGAGGGAATGATCCGCGGTCTGCATTTATCTGTGTGAATCTGCGGAATCTGCGGTTCAATTCCCTCTGCGCCGCAAAGCTGATCGCCCTATTGGATGGCCAGAAGCCAGCAGTAGGCAGAGAAAGCGAGCCAGCTAAGCGTCAGCCCGACATTGGCCTCGGTGTTATCCAGAAAGCGCTCCGGCACGAACATCATCAGCGCCCCAAAGAAGAGACCGCCCAGGTATCCCCCCAGATGCGCCAGCACGTTCACCTGCGGGTCGGGTGAAAGCCCCGCCAGAACAAAGATCAGGGCTGAGCCCGCCAGCATCGGGTAGGCGGCTCGCAGCGGTCTGCCGGTACTGTAAAACCAGGGGACCCAATAAACCGAGAGCAAACCCAAAGCGGCCATGACGACGCCCGAGGCCCCCAGACTCAGGTAGTTATCCGGATGCAAAAACATGCTGAGCAGGTTGCCACAATACCCCCCCAGGGAGGCTCCCAGCAGCGCCCAGCCGATTCCGTAATAACCCATCGCCAGCCCAAAGAGCAGTATCCCCAGGCTCAGATTGCTCGCCAGGTGCCCCACATCCGCATGGAGAAAAGTCGCCGTCACCACGCGCCACCATTCCCCTTCGGCCAAAACCCGGTTGGAATCCATCAGCCCGCAACCTTTGAGGAAATCATGAGACAGATAATTGAACAGGTAGACCAATAACAGCGGCACGACCCAGTGCAGACACCCCCAACTGAAGAGCTTGCCGCGGAGGATCATCTCCCGCTCCCAGCCCCAGTGGCGGTTTTCAAAGAGGTAGAGATGGATCATTTCCAGCGAACGGGTATGGTCCGGAGCGCTCACCTTCAGGAACCAGCGCCCTTTGTGCGGATGCATCACCGTGTAGCTGATCCGCTGGCTGCTCAAGACGAGCCCCCACTCCAGCGCCACTCGCTTGGAGGGTGCCAGTATCAGCCGCTCATCCTCAGCGACCGGCGGCAGCTCCTCTTCGGGCAGCTTCCGTATATCGGGGACCTTTTGCAGTTTTGGCGCAGGGCGGCGCTGCTGCGGCGGCGGCGAGGGCGGCTTCGGTACAAAACGACTCTGCCCAGCTCTCTTTTCAGAAGGGCTGGGCAGAGAATCATTATCGGAGTGATCCGCCATTAGAATGAATGGAGGCCCATTGCGTTAACGGCGCGGATGAGCCTGGAGGCGCACTGCCGGCTTGCTTGCAGGCTTCTCCCCGGCCGGCTCTTCTATCGGCGCTTCAAGCTCCGGCTCCTCGATTTCAGCAGCAGGCTCCAGAGAGACTGCCGGGTCGATTGTCTTGCCGGAGGCTTTGCGTGCGGTTCCGCTCACTCTCTGTTTGCCGGTGGCGGTATTGATCACATCCTCAGTGTTCACTTTGTACTCGTGGCCATTCATCTTCAGAACCGGCGAGCCAAAGCCGTGGAATACCTGAACCTGCTCCGAGCTCCAGACCGGTTTGCCATCCAGACTGCGCAGAGTGAAGAGCACCGGCTCCGTATACTCAACCCCGTTATAGAGATTCGCATTGAAAGCGACAAAATCGCTCGACTCAATCACGAAACCATACTGCGGTATCTCGAAATCCTCGCCCATGATCGAAACCGAGCGGTACGGCTCAGCCCCGTAATTGACCGTGGCGATCACCGTCTTGCCATCGCCCTGGAAGACCGAGCGGGCGACGTTCCTGTCGTTGGTGAGGAAGTCAAAGCGCGTCAGCTTCATCTCGGCCGTCAGCTTGTTGAGCGGCGAGAGTATCTCATGCGTATTTTTGACGAAGATATCAAAGGGGTGCATTCCAGCAGCCCAACCCCCTTCGGAGCGTGAATAGACGGCCTCGGCCGGCAAAGTGGCATCCTCGCTGGGCCACTCCTCCTGAGCGCTCCAGTAGAGATGAGGAGGGACGCTGTGATGATAGAGCGGGCGGCCCTGGGAGATATGGCGCAACACGAAGGCGGCCGCCTTTTTCTGGTCGTATCCATATTTGCCGTAGGCGGCGATCGTATCGTGATAGACCATCTCAAAAACCGGCACCATGATGGCCCCCATCTCTTCGCCCTTATAGCTGTGGAAGTCATGGCCCGCCACGCCGGTAATTCCTTCAAAGAAATCGGAATGGGGAATGGCCCACTCGCGGCCATCTTCGCTTCCGAAGATGCCGAAGAGATCGCGTGCATAATCGCTCAGCCTGCAGCGCCAGTAGACGTCGCCATCATAATCAATCGGGTGACTCCGGTCGTAGCACTCCAGATGACCGGCCGCATAGGTCGTATCGATGAAATAGGCGCGCGCCTGGGAGACCTTGAGCACCTCTTCCAGATTTTGCGGACGCTGGGCCAGCTCCAGAGCCATTTTAGAGCAGGTAATATAGGCACGGCCGCCATTCCAGACGCCGCCCAGCCGCGGGCTCTGATCGGGATTCTTGGAGAGATACTTCTCATCCCAGCTCGGGGAATCCCTGTACATATCCTGATAATTATCGTGCAGGCAGGCCGTATAACCGGCATTCTGAATGGCCCAGACCGCTTTGCGCAGGCCCCAGTTGCCGCCGAGCTCGGGCGCCGCCGGCAGCACGTCGGGATGCTGGTTATCGTAGCCGCGGTGAATCCAGCCACCCATGCTGAAGAGAACGTCATCCATTTTGAGGTCGTTCTTCAAATGCTCGGCCACCTGACCGGCCTCTTCAAAGGTCCAGTTGACCACGGCATAGACTTCTTCATCGCTGGCCTCGTTCATCTTGCGGTCCAGGAGGCTCCAGAGTTTGAAATTGGTTGCGCCCCAGAGACTCTTGCGGAGACTGTTTTCCTTGATCTTCGTGGCCCAGGGGACGTAGGTTCCCTTTTTGAGGGCGATCTTGGATTGGTAAGTATCGGCGATTTCATTGTAATCCCCCTTGCCGCAGGCATAGAAGGTGAAGCCGCCCGGGTTCTTCTTCTGGGTGATGGAGGTGCTGAGCTTCTGCCTGCCATCGGCGTCAATCTCGCTTTTGAGCCCCATGGATGTATATTTGTCATCCCAGGTCAGAAAAGCGGCGGTATGATTTTTGGTGAGCCCCCAGAGCTGGAGATGGCAACCCTCGTAGACGCTGTCGCCAAACTCACGCTCAAAGGTCTTACCCGAATCAGCGGGAATAAACATCCCCGCCCGTGCCGGCACCAATACTCCGGCCTCCACATCGGCGGAAGTCACGGGGAAGGCCCCCTCCATCAGCTTGATCGAGACGATCTTGAGCTGGCGCGCAGGGTGAACCGTGAAGGTGATCTTGGGCTGATCGCTGGCGAGCACCGCCAGAATCGAGAGATTCATATCGGCAATCTCCTTAACCGGACGAAAGGTCAAATGAAGCCCGCGCCCCTGGACGGCCGCTTCGCAACTGGTCAGCTCGACCGTGTAGAAGCGGTCATCGACCTGGTACGTAACCTCGCCAAAACCCTTTTCGCCGGAGCTCCAGATTTCGCCCCCGCGGCTGTTGCTGAGCTTCTCCTGAATTTCCCACTTGCCGGTCTCCGGCTCCACCTTGAAGTTCAAGTAGAAGGATTCAACGCTGTAGCTCCTTGTCCTATCTATTTCTTCCACAACAGATTTCACTGCAGGCCCCCGCGTCAATGGCTGCCGCCGAGCGGTAAGGGCGGCTTCCGCCACCACCCCTCCATCTGATTGAGGCTCCACCTGAGGAGCCGCGGCGCCATTGCTCAAAAGTAACGCTGCCAGGGACAGAACAGAGATTCTCAAAATCCAAGATTTACACATCATACCGACCAAATTATATCGAACTGGCTAAACGATTAAAGCCAAAAGTGGAGCATTGCCTCAAAATATGCTTACCGGATTCCTTCCAATGCAATTGGAAACCACGGATAGACACAGATAGACACAGATGTTTTTGATTGTGTTGGTTCAAACTGGCGTGCGAAATAAGATCAACGGGCATTTAAGTCAAAACAGATAGCAATTCCAAAGGCTCCTTCTCAAGTCCGTGCCATCCGTGTTTATCCGTGTCTATCCGTGGTTCCTTACCCTGCGCCTTGCCTCAGAAATATGCCTCTATTTTTGAGGTGATGCTATGTCTCTGAATATGAGCATGGAAGCTACCAAAGAGCCGTGACAAAGCCGCTCAGGGCGCTTTTTGCTGGCCTAAAGAGGCCGTTGGCTGTATCGTTGTAAAGGTAATTGGACAGACTGGAAGGTTCTCCCATGCCTGACTCAGAGATCATTCGAGAGATTGAAGTTTTTGACGCTACGCCAAGAGAGGTTTCCCTTGAGCGAAGGGAGCGCCGCTTCAAAAAGCTGCTGCGTCACGCCAAGGCAAACTCGCCTTTTCTGGCCCGCCTCTATCGGGATGTGGACCCCGAAGATTTCTCTCTGAGCCAATTGCCCATCCAGGAGCGCGCCATCATGGAGCCGCACTTCCAGGAGTGGGTGACCGACCCCGCCATCCGCATGGAAGAGGCCAAAGCCTTCCTGGCCAACCCCGAAAACATGGCCAACCCGTTCCTGGGCAAATACTCGCTGCTCACCACCTCCGGCACTTCGGGCCTGCCGCTCATCATGGTGCGTGACCATCTCCACCGGCGGGTGCATGGGGCCCTGCGCCAGAAGCGGCTCCTGGGGCATATCCCGCCCGAGCTGCTGCGGCCCGACCGCAACCGCATCGCCGCCATCCTGCTGCAGAACTCCCCTTCCGCCAACTTCATCTCCTTTACGAGGCTCAAGCGGCTCTTCCCCGAAAATCTGGAAAACATCCTCGGGCTCTCCACGATTGAACCGATCCCCGAGCTGGTGCGCAAACTCAACGAATTTCAGCCGGCAACCCTCTGCGGTTACTCTTCCCTTTTGGGGGTGCTGGCGCTGGAGAAAATGCACGGACGGCTGGAGATCGCCCCGAGCCTTATCCTCTCCACCGCCGAGCAATTGACCAAGACGGCGCTCTCGGCCCTGAGCAAAGCTTTCAGCGACTGTACGGTTCTGAATGATTACTGCGCCGCCGAGGCCGGAGAAATCGCGATGAGCTGCCGCTGCGGCAAACTCCACGTCAATGAAGACTGGATTATCCTGGAGCCGGTCGATGAAGAGGACCGCCCCGTCACCTCCATGGAAATATCGGACAGCGTACTGGTGAGCGACCTCTCCAACTTCGTCCAGCCGGTGATCCGCTACCGGCTCGATGACCGAATTCAACCGATGTCCAAACCTTGCCGCTGCGGCTCCAAACGCCAGCTCATCACCGTCCATGGCAGGGAGGCGGACGTGGTCATTTTCGAGAATATCCTGCTCCCCTCGGTCGTCTTCACCTCGCTCATGAACGAGCTGCCCGGGGTACTGAGCTACCAGTTCGCCCAGACGCGCAGGAACCGGCTCGAATTCCGCGCCGTCTACCCCGACGAGACCGACCGAACCGCCTTCTTCAACGCCCTGAGCGAAAAAGTGGGCCAAATCCTCCGCGGTAACGGATGCAGCCAGGTCGAGTTCATCGCCAGCGATACCCTCCCCAAGAGCAGCTCCCGAGGCGGCAAACTCAAATCGGTCATTTCAGAAATCTGGCAGAGCTTTGAAGAGGAAGTGAGCTAGTCCGCCAGCCGGCAATCGCCAGCCCGCGGCCTCTTCGTCTCTTCGCTACTCCGTGAAATTCATTTTTTTGCGGGCGCCGCAATGCTCGCAATGCTCCATGAGACTATGGCGGATATGGCCGCACTCGGCGCAGGTCTCAAAAAGACTCTCTCCGCAGTCCGGGCAGTTGTAAGGCTCGCTCAACCCCTGGAAGGGGCGCTTCTGCATCCCGACCAATACTTTGCCCGCGCTCTTGCGGGTCCAGTAAAGGAACTTGAGCGGCCCCACGCGGACCGGATACTCGCAGATCGGGCAGAGATACTTCTCATACGCCTGCCGATACTGGAGCAGGAGCCGAGCCGGCCGCGGCCTTGTCGCCAAAGCGACCAGATAAACCAGAAGCCGGAGCACCACCACGATTATCGCGATGACGGCCACATATTTGAACCAGCGCGTCGGCAAATACTCATGCAGCGTGAAGAAAAGCCGAACCAGCACCGCGCAGGCAAGCGCCAGCCAGAGCCGGAAAGGGAGGCTCCCCTTCGCCCGAAAGAGAGCGACAACCGCAAGCGCCAGCAGCGGCAACAGCAGGGCCAGCTCCAAAACCGCAAGCCAGACCCGGTGCCGGGCATCCTCCTTCGCCCATTCTTTTCGGGCCTCTTCACTGCGAACCTGCATCTCTTTGATGGCCTCGTCGCGCTCGCGCTCCAATACCTGCCGCTTCAGCGTCAGATTGTTGATTACCCCCAGGAGCGCCTGGTACTCCTTCTGGAAATCCAGGAACTCCCTCAGAGTCTGGTTAATCCGCTGGCGCTCCTCATCGCTCTGGGCCAGGGACATCTGCCTGTTAAGCTGCTCCAGAGTCGCCTCCATATTCTTGGCGCCGCTGGCCTTCAAGGTTTGCTCCTCGCTGCGCGCTCTGATCTCTCGGTTGAGCTCGGCAATTTCGGCGCTGACCGAATCAAGCCGCTCCTGGGATTCACTGCCCCAGCTCCTCTTCAGCACTTTCTGGAAATCGGGCCCCTGTATCGTGCGGATATCGTGCGTGGCGAAACCGATAAGCCAGAAGAAGAGCAGACCCAGAGAAATCGTCGCCAGCAATATCCCCATCCGAACCGCCCAGGTCCCCTTCTTCATTTGAGCGGGCTGGGAACTCTTGTTTATTTGTTCACTCATATTTACTGTTCGTATTCCTGTTTATTGTATGAACCTGCAATGCCGAGAGTAGAACCCGGTTAACCATAAAACAAGAAAAAAGAAAAAATTTGGAGCTGAAATCTCTCTTACGTATTGCCTCAAAAACAGGCGTCACCTTGAGATATGCGGAGCATACCATTCTGAAGCATCCCGTAGGGATGCCGGCCCATAGCCAGGGGTCTTCAGACCCCTGGTAGGGAGGTAGTAAAGATTCCCCCTCGACCCCGCAAGGGGTCGGACGGGGGTGGGGACGTCTCATTTTCCCGCCCAGATAGCCTTCTCAAATCCGTGTTTATCCGTGTCTATCCGTGGTTCCTTACCCTGTGCCTTGCCTCAAGAGTATACGTCTATTTTGGGGCAATACGCTTGTGGAGACGGCAAGGCGAGGCTAAAATGGATGCGGAGAGCCGGAAAAGCTCTCCATTTAGAGCGATCTTTTTCATTTTGCGGACCCTTTTTTCGGGAATCAATCGGCGAAAGGCAAAAAAAACGCGAAAAAGCTGAAAAATTTTTCATGTCTTAAATCTCTTGTAACCAGCCAGTTGCAAGGATCGTGAAAAAATAATTGAAAAAACTTTTAAAAAACCACTTGCCAAATTTCAAAAAAAGGCTATAGTTCTTTCCAGATGAGCCGCACGGCACAGTTCGTGTGGATGTTCTTTTAAACAATTTCCCTGGGTCGGGGCACACAACGGTCTGGGGGTGTCCTATCGGAGATCTACAAGAGTGTGTTTAATTCGTAAATTCCCCGGGCTCCTGGGTCATCCTCTGATCTAAGGAGCCCGGTTTTTTTGTCTTTTTTTTGGGTCAGGCAATTCAACCGGGCCTTTTTCTTATCCTTTTCATAATACTCTGGACGCTGGAGCTCCAAAGGCTATAAGCTGGCCCCTGCGCCCGCTTGCAGAGAGGAGTGCCGCAGCGGCGCTCCCAGCAGGGATTCACTATTTTGCAGCATGGCAATTGAAATTATCAATACGGGCAGCGAGCTCATGATCGGGCGCGTGCTCAATACGCATCATCAGTGGCTCTGCGCTCAGCTCGATGCGCTCGGCTACACCGTTGGGCGCCAGGTCTCGGTGAGTGATGAGGGCAGCGCCATCGTGGGTGCGGTTCGGGACTCGCTGAGCCGCTCCGATGCCGTCATCCTGACCGGCGGACTGGGGCCGACCTCCGACGACCTGACCCGTGGACTGATCGCCAAACTGCTGCACCGGCGAACACTTATCCACGAGCCGACGCTCAAGCGGCTCCAGAACTTCTTCCAATCCCGCGGCCGCGAGGTCCCCTTCCATTGCGAGGTGCAGGCGCAGTATCCCGAAGGGGCGCTCATCATCACCAATGATTACGGCACGGCACCGGGGCTGCTGATTGAGCTGGAGCAAAACCCTTTCCGGGAATCCGGCGCCAAAGCGTTGCTGGTCATGCTGCCGGGGCCGCCCAATGAGCTCCGGCCGATGTTCCGCGAGCGGATCATCCCGCTGCTCAAGGAGAAGCTCCCCAACCGCCAGAAACATGCCTCCATCACGCTCAAGACCGCCTGCGTGGGGGAGTCCTACATCGAAAAAGAGATCGCGCCGCGGCTCGAAGAGCTGGTCCTCCAAGGACTCCAAATTGGCTACTGCGCCCGCGTGGGGGAGGTCGATTTGCGGCTGAGCGCTTTTGGGGAGGGGGCTGAAGAGATCGTACAGATTGCGGAGAAGCTCTCACGCGAAACCCTGGGCGATATGATCTATACCGAGCGCGATGAAAAGCTCTGGGATATCGTGGTACGGCTCCTGCGTCAGAGAGGCCAGACCATCGGGACGGCCGAGAGCTGCACTGGCGGCGCCATCGCGCACCAGTTGACGAACGTCCCCGGAGCCTCGGAGGTCTTCATCGGCAGTTGCATCGCCTACGCCAACGAGGCCAAGACGGAGCTCCTGGGAGTGGACCCGCAAAGTCTGAAGCTCCATGGAGCCGTCAGCGAAAAGGTGGCCGAAGAGATGGCGGCCGGCCTGCACCAACGGCTGGGGGTCGATTATGCGCTCTCGGCCACCGGTATCGCGGGGCCCGGCGGCGGCAGCGAAGAAAAACCGGTGGGGACCGTCTTCATCGGGCTTGCCACTCCGGAAGGGACGCAAACACGCAAGCTCTTCTACCCGTATGACCGCGAGACGTTCAAGCTCTCGGTGGTACAGTTCGCGCTTGATTGGCTCCGGCGAACCCTCAACGGCATCTCCTAGGCGGCCGGGGTGCGCGCCCGTTACTTTCGTTTTCAGTTTTCCATTCTCCCAAAGAGACCTCGGACACTCTATGTCCGATGCCGTATCGGACAGGCTTTGTCTGATACCGGCAACTTATAGGTTGATTTAAAAAGTAAAAACCGTATTCTCTTTTTGTTGGCAAATCGTGTTGCGATTTTGAAGTTTCTCCGGAGGGAGTATCAGCTACTTTTTCAGCGACCCTCTGAACCGGAAAAGATGAATAAAAAAACCAGCAAAAAGATAAATGGAAAAACAGAAAATATCGACCTCCTCCTGCCGTAACACACCCGAAACTGGAGTCATTACGCGCTTTCTCGACCGCCACTACCGGCACTTCAACGCGGCAAGCCTGGTGGCAGCCGCCAAAGCCTATCGAGAACAGATACGCCAGGGCAACAAAATGATGATCTCCCTGGCAGGCGCGATGAGCACGGCTGAGCTCGGTATTTCTCTGGCGGAGATGATCCGCCGCGACAAGGTCCACCTCATCTGCTGCACCGGTGCCAACTTGGAAGAGGATATCTTCAACCTGGTCGCCCACGACGATTACGTACCGATACCGAACTATCGCTACCTGAACCCGCAGGACGAGGAGGCGCTCTTCAAACAGGACCTGAACCGGATCACCGATGTCTGCATTCCGGAAAAAGAGGCGATGCGCCGGACCGAAGAGGCGATGCTCGAGCTCTGGGGCGAGGCCGACCGGAAAGGTGAATCGTACTTCCCGCACGAGTTCTTTTTCCAGGCGCTGCTGCAGGGTAAATATGAGCCGTACTACCAGATCGACCCCCAGGACTCCTGGATGCTGGCCGCGGCGCAAAAGGGGATTCCGATCGTGGTACCCGGCTGGGAGGATTCCTCACTGGGCAACGTCTATGCGGCCGCCTGCATTCAGGGGCAAATCAAAAATATCCACACCGTCCGCAGCGGCATTGAGTACATGATGTATCTGGTCGGCCTTTACCAGGAGATGACGAAGGAGTGCAGCATGGGGATGCTCCAAATCGGGGGCGGTATCTCTGGCGATTTTCCGATCTGCGTCGTCCCGCTGCTCCAGTTGGATATGGAGGTGGAGGCACGGCTCTGGTCCTATTTTTGCCAGATCAGCGATTCAACCACCAGCTACGGCAGCTACAGCGGCGCGGTTCCCAGCGAGAAGATTACCTGGGGCAAGCTCGGAGTCGATACACCCAGCTTCGTCATAGAATCGGATGCGACGATCGTGGCGCCTCTGCTCTTTACCTGCATCCTGGAAGATACGGAGTAGCACCGTGGCGGGCGGCTCCCCTTCCCCTATAAATCGGCATAGCGGATGAGCTCTATCCGCTCCTCCTTCATTTTGCGGAGGACGTTTGGAGAAGTCAGGGCTGAGAATTCCTCCTGATATTTCGGCTCGGTGGAGGGGTGGGAGTAGACTTCAGAATCGCCTGCGGGCAGATGCTCCAGAAGTTTCAGGAGATAGGCTTCATCGACGTGAGAGGTCTGCATGAGGCCAAAGACGCGCGGCGTATGGCGGATGCCCATTTTCCGGAAGCGCCTCTTTACCCGCAGTGAGAGGAGATTGAAAATCAGCGCATGGCTCGCACGATAGAAAAGCGGACCGCGCCCGAGCTTCCAACTGAGCCAGAAGAGGTCACGGCTCCAGCGTATCGCCCCCACGCCCCACTCTTGGGCATGTTCCAGGAGGATATCGGCCACCACCGGATGCAGGTGAATATGGAGATGGCCATTGACATGGTCCAGCGGCAGGCCGGTCTCTTTAAACTTCCGGAATTGCGCGGCAATTTCCCGCTTGAGCTCCTCTCGGGCCGCACGGGAAAAGAAGTAGAGCATCCCCGCCTTTGCCGGGTTGGCGCTGAGCCGGCCGGCGCTATCCACCAGGAGAGGCGCCTCTTCCGGGCTCAAGGCGCCGTGGCCGCAGAGCAGGGTCAGGTGAAGTCCCACCCCCAGGGCGGGGTTCCGGCGGGCAAGCTCGACCGCGGCGGCGGCGGCAGGCTCATTGACCATCAGGCTGGCGCAGGTCAGTATCCCGCGCCGGTGAGCTTCGATAATCGCCTCATTGGCCGCGGCATCCCTGCCAAAATCATCGGCATTGACAATCAGCCTTCTGGATGGAGCGGCTCCCATCAGTCACCTTTCAAGACCCCGTAGTTGGGGGCATGCGAGCCGAGCTTGAAGCGGAGCCAGGTGAGGAGTATCCGCTGGGTTTTTTCCCATTTGGTGAGGCGGATCGGTTTGCCATCAAAGACGTTGTACTGGTGGCGAATCAGCTTCAAAAAGAGCTGCCAGTAGACGGCCCCCATCAGCTCGGCGGCGATCATGTTGGGCCGGTCCACGGCAGGGAGCAGCTCCCGAGCCTGCCGGTAGTAGCCCAGAGTGCGCTCTTTGTAGGTTTGGGCGAACTGGCGGTAGTTCTCCGTATAGCGTCCGGCGGCGATATCCTCGCGGCTCAGGCCAAAGCGCGCCAGCTCTTCCGAAGGCAGGTAGATACGCCCCTTTTGCTGGTCCACTTTGACGTCGCGTAAAATATTGGTATATTGCAGGGCACGGCCCAGGGCCAGCGCATACTCTTCGGTCTCGGGCCGGGTGAAGCCAAAAATCCGCAGGCTCATCAGCCCCACGGCCGAGGCGACCCGGTAGCAGTATAGGTCAAGCTCCTCCCAGGTGCGGTATTGCATCCCCTCCAGGTCCATCTCCATCCCTTTGAGGAGCTCATTGAGGAGGTCATAGGGGATGTGGTAGCGGCGGATAATGGGGGCGAACTCTTCAAGAAACGGTATTCCGGGCCCAAAACCATCGAAAATTTTCTGGATACCCTCGCGGTAGCGGTTGAGTTCATGGAGCCGCACCACCACCGGGGCGCTCTCTTCATCGGCAATGTCATCCACCAGACGGCAAAAAGCGTAGAGGCAGACCATCGCCTTGCGTTTCTCTTTGGGGAGTAATATGAAGGCCAGTGCGAGATTGGATGCACTTTTGCGCGTAATTTGCTGGCTCGACGGGTTCGGCTCCACGGCTCTACTCATCCCTCTTGATAAAGGCCGGCGGGGGAACCCCGGGCGGACGCGGCGGCGGCAAGCCCTCGCCACTCTCGGCCAGGGTGGTTCCGCGCGGTCGGTGCTCGCGGCGCCGGCGGCGTTTGCGCGATTTGCTCTGACTGCCGGAGCTGCCGGAGGAGCTCTTTTCTTCCGTCTTCTCTTCGGGTTCCTCCTCCACTTCAGCCGGTTTATCGGCAGGAGGCTCGGCGGCGGAGGGTTCAGCGAGCTCGGGAGTCTGGGCCGGGCTCTCTTCTTTTTCCGTATTATTTATCTCCGTTTTGGAGGCGTCGCTTTTTTTGCTTTTGCTTCTGGAGGAAGAGCTGCTCCTGTGGCGGGAAGAAGAGGAAGAGCCGGAAGAGCCGCCAATGGAGCGATAGACCCGCACCTTGCGCCCTTTGACGTTCTTGTAACCAATCCAGATGCCCAGGGCGATACCGAATATCAAAAGAAGCAGGACGCCGCAGATGGTCTCGATATTAAACTTGTAGGAGCTGCTGATCAGGTCCGGCTCATCAATCGGCCTCACAGCTGCCTGCGCTAAAACAGTATTCAGAGAATTAAAAATCATATATCATTTACTTCAGCGTCCATCCATTGCATTTAAAGCAGAAAAGATACCAAAACAGAAACATTTTAGCGCTTTTCCTTACTTGGCGGCTTTACTGCCAGAGGAGGTTGAACCAACAATCAAATCAAGCTTCTGCGCTTTCTTTCTGAGACTCGCTTCGGTAATTTTCAAACATTCAGCGGTCTTGGGCAGACTGTAATCGCACAGCTCCAGCGCATTGAGTAACATATTTCGCTCACAATCTTCAAGTATTTCCTCATAAGAAGCGAAAGAGAGGTAGCTGCTGGTATCTTTACGCAGCCGGCGCTCTATCTGAAAACTGGGTAAATTCTCGGGGCTGATTGACCTGCCCTGCTCCAAAATCACCGCCCGCTCAATGGCGTTGCGCAGCTCCCGCACGTTGCCCGGCCAGTGATGGCGCGTCAGCTTCTGCTCCGCTTCTTTGGAGAAGCCCTCAATCGGTTTATTGAGCGAAGCGGCAAACTGCGTCAGGAAAAAGTGGGCCAGGAGCATCACATCTTTCCCCCGCTCACGCAAAGGCGGCGGGCAGAACTGGACGACGTTCAACCGATGGAAGAGGTCTTCGCGGAAGGTCTCCTGCCGGATCGCCTCGACGATATCGCGGTTGGTGGCGGCCACGAGCCGGACATCGACCTGGAGCTCTTCATTGCCGCCGATTCGGGTAAAGGTCCCATCCTCCAGGAAGCGGAGCAGCTTCGCCTGGAGCGGACGGCTCATATCGCCAATTTCATCGAGGAAGATCGTCCCGCCATCGGCCTCCTCCACACGGCCAATCTTCCGCTTGAGCGCGCCGGTAAAGGAGCCCTTTTCATGGCCAAAGAGCTCACTCTCAAGCAACGTTTCGGGGATGGCGGCGCAATTGATACGGACATAATTGGCCGCTTTGCGGCGGCTCAGCGTATGGATGGCACCGGCCACAAGCTCTTTGCCGGTACCGCTTTCTCCCAGGATCAGGACGGTGGCGTCGGTCGGCGCTACCGTCTCGATAAGGCTGCGCAAATCCGCCATGGAGGCATCCTCGCCGATGATGTGCCCAAGCGTGAATTGCTCGGAGCTCGCTTTTTTGAGCGTCAGGTTCTCCTGGCGCAGCAGGTAGAGCTCGGCACAGCGTTTGATGCTGTGGATGAGCTCTTCGGGCGCGAATGGCTTGGCCAGATAATCGACCGCCCCCGATTTTATCGCATCCACCGCCAGCTTCGGCGTCGCGTAACCGGTGATCATGAGCACCGGGATATCCTTCCAGCGCTTCTTAACCGCCCGCAAAAACTCATAACCGCTCATCCCGCCCAGCCGCGCATCGGTGATGATCATGAAGGCCTCTTTGCTCTCCAATGTTTTATAGGCGCTCTCGGCCGATTCCTCGGCAATGACGTCGTAGCCTTCGTCCGCGAGCACCGTCTGGAGAGAAAGCCTCATGTTTCTTTCATCATCGACGATCAGCAGGGGTGGTAACGGTTTTTTCATCTTTTTTTATTTTTCGCCTTCTGGCGATCGCGTAACGCCGCTTCCATTCTAACTGATTCTTAGAAAAGAACGAGCAGGAAGTTGGATGGTGAAGCAAGTCCCCTGGCCGAGCTCTGAGTAGACTTCGATGGTGCCGCCGTACATCTCCACGTTGTGTTTGACGATGGAGAGCCCCAGGCCGGTTCCCTTGCGTTTGGTGGTGAAGTAGGGGGTCCATATCTGGCTCAGGAGCTCCGGGGTGATGCCCGGACCGCTATCGGCGACCTCCACAATCACCGCATAATCGCTGGAGAAGCGTGAGCGCAGGGCGATCTGGCCGCGGTTCTCCAGGATATCACGCGCATTGGAGAGCAGGTTGACGAGGATTTCGGCCAGGTGGCTCCGCTGCATCATCAGGTTCGGCAGCCCCTGGGCATACTCCTTGATGATCTCGATGCCGAACTGGGAGGCTTTGGGGAAGACCTGGTCCAGCGCGCGCTCCAGCTCCTCATTGATGGCCAGCCGCTCCAGAGTCCCCTCGGCCAGCTTGGCATAGCCCATCAGGTCGGTGATGATCCGGTCGGAGCGGTCGATCTCTTCGCGGATGATCTGTATCTGGCTTTCGATATCGCTTTTGCCGCGCTCCACCTTTTTCTGGATGATGTAGGCGACGTTATTGATGATCCCCAGCGGGTTCTTGAGCTGATGGGCGATCTCGGCCGCCAGCCGGCCATTGGCCCGTATCTGCTCCTGCCGGAGCCAGAACTCCTGGGCCTCGTCGCGCACCTGCTTCTGCCGGATCAGGGTCAGGTGCAGCCCCATCGAAGAGGCCGAGAGAATGACCAGGAAGAAAATACGCAACACCACCGGCTCGACAAACGCCTCGCGGCTATAACCATCG
Source organism: Verrucomicrobiota bacterium (assembly GCA_019136955.1). Taxonomy (GTDB): domain Bacteria; phylum Verrucomicrobiota; class Verrucomicrobiia; order Limisphaerales; family UBA1412; genus UBA1412. The sequence continues at coordinate 9,487 of JAGVTF010000115.1, read as the reverse complement.
GCACTGACCGCCCAGCTCTCCAGGAAACCGGCGGAGACATAGAAGATACAGATAAAGAGAGCCATGCTGAGCTGGTTCAGGAAGGTCGGCAGGCAGACCGAGCTGCGGATGATCCAGAGGCAGAAGAGCCAGAAAACGGGGCTGTCAAAACCATGAGAAGCAATCATGAGCGCCGAGAGGAAAAGCGTATCGACCAGTATCCCCGCGAAAATCACGCTCAAGAGCTGCCACCGCTTGAGCCCATCCATCCCCCAAACCAATATCCCCCAGGCCAGCGAGATCATGAAGTAGAGGACGAAGAAGAGATAAACCGTATGCATGGTGGCGTCCCAATGGGTCATCACCTCGGTATTCCAGATATGAACCAGCGCTTTCCAGAGAATAATCGGCAGCGCCACCGCCTTGATCGGCAAGAGAATATGCCTCTCCACCACGCGTATCCGCTGGCGCATCTGCTCAAAATCGGGCACGAGCAGTTTTACCTGGTCGAGTAACTCTCTGATCATTTGCATGGTTGAAAGGCTTGGGGATGGAAACGTCCCCTAGGCCCGGCCGCGTTCTTTGAGCATCTCCATCACATGGGCCAGAACCTCTTCCACGGGGCTCATCCGCCCCTTGCCCTGGTAGCCGCAGGCCTGGAGCCCCTCGGAGGGGCCGACCAGCTCCGCACCGCGGCTGGCCAGTATCCGCACATTCTCCTCCGTCGATTCATGGCTCCACATCCTGCCGTTCATCGCCGGCGCCAGCAGGAGCCCCGTCTCGGGACGCAGCGCCAGGACCATGCAGGTGAGCGCGTTATCGGCAATCCCGCAGGCAAGCTTGGCAATCGTATTGGCCGTGGCCGGAGCGATCGCCACCACATCGGCCCAATCGGCCAGCGAGATATGCTGCGGCACCCAATCCTCATCGGTATCGTAGAGACTGGTCACGACCGAGTTGCGTGAGAGCGTTCGAAAGGGAACCTCGGTCACAAAACGAAGCGCATCGGCACTCATCACCACCCGCACCTCGCATTCACGCTGAACCAGTTGGCTGACCAGGTCAATCGCCTTGTGCGCCGCAATGGAGCCGGTAACGCCAACCACCACTCGGGGGGGACTTTTTCTTTCTAAGAAGCTGCTCATAACATCTCAACTTATAGCAGAAGGGGGCGGCTACAGGAAGCGGAAACTTCTGCCTGCGAAACTGTTTTCTCCCTGCTCGGGTTTCCCTTAGCCGAAGGAGGCGATGAACCGCTCCAGCTCGGCAGGGCTCACTCGGGAGCGCTTCATTTTCTCGGCCCAGAAAATCGCCTGCGCACGCCGGTAATCCTCCTTTATGGAGCCGCTCAGGAGAATGTAATCGAAGCCGCGGCAGCTCCGCATCTCCGCTCGTGCCGTCTCCAGCCGCCGCTGAATCACCTCTTCCGAATCGGTGGCACGCTTCCGGAGCCGCTCCTGTAAGCTCTCCAGGCTCGGCAACGCGATGAAAAAGCTCACCAGTGAGGGACCCAGTACCGGGTCCTCCGCTGCCAGACGGCTGATCGATTCCACCCCCTGTACATCGACCGAGACGATAACGTCACTACCCGCCTCCAGCCGCGTAATGATCTCGCTTTTCAGGGTCCCGTAAAGGTTCCCGTAGACATTGGCCCACTCGATGAACTCGCCGGCAGCGCGCCTGGCCCCGAACTCCTCCTGAGAAAGAAAATAATAGTCCTTGCCGTTTACCTCTCCGGTCCGGGGCGCCCGGGTGGTGCAGGTAATCGCCCGCTGAAGACCGGAGTTTGCTGCCAGGAGTTCATTGCAAACGGTTGTTTTGCCGCCGCCACTGGGAGCGGATACCACCAGAAAGATCGGTTTGGAATTGAGAAATTTCATGCTGTTTTGCGGTGATGCCTCACGTAACGATATTTTAACCGCTCCCAACCCGAAAGACAATCCGTGAAACCGTGAATAAACACGATTCAGAACCACGGTAATTTATCCTCGGAACCACGGATGAACACGATTCAGAACCACGGATAGACACGGATAAACACGGATTTGTGAAGTGCTTTCCTGAAGCGGTATAGCCTTCTGCCTCGTCCATCTGGTGTCGGCTGCTTAGCCCCGAGATTTGCAGGCTCTATTTCGCACGGCCACATAGAGCCACCCAATCCAAAACATCCGTGTTTATCCGTGTTCATCCGTGGTTCCATATCCTGAGAGCCTATTTTTTTGGTGCGGGTTCGATGCCGAGGGGGAGCTGATTTGCCCAGCGGAAGGAGCCGGTAGAGAGGTCAGGCGGGATTTCTCTGGAGGCGCTGCGGCCCAGGGGGAGCTCCCAGGCGCGCTCACCCGCATTGACCCGATAACTGAAGCTAAGCGGTTTACCCTTCAAAATGGAGTCGCGCACCTCCGGTATCTCGTGCCAGGGAATGGCGCACTCGCAAAAGCCGCCCCGTATCACCAGCAGGGAGTCGTCTCCCAGCGGTCCAAGCCCCTTCGCCCCAACCGGCTGGCGCGGATAGAACTGCCTGCGCGGAGCAACCGGCCGGCTCAGACAAAAAATTTCACTCCCCCCGTCTTCGCAGAGGTTCAGGGCGAACTCATAAACGCTTTCAAGCCAACCGCCCCAAGCAGGCATGTTTTTTTGCGGGCTCAGGTTAAAGGCGATCTGCACATTGTGCTGACCAGCGCCGGAAGGCAGGCCAGGCGCCTGGCGATAGGAAAAGCGGGGCATCGGCCGGAAACCGGGAGTCCGCGCCGCAAAGTAGAAATAATCGTCATCCCAGGCGATCCAGCCGCTCACCGTCTCACGCTCAGTCGCCAGCGGCCAATCGCGGAACGGCTCATAGGGCTGGGTCGGGTCGGGCTCCGCCAACGGTGTGAAGGTTGAGAGCGGCAGGAGCTCCTTCCAGTCATCGGCCCGGCCATCAATCTGGGGCGTATGGCGCGCCAGCCACTGCACATGGATGGTCTCGGCATGTTGGATGCTCGCCTCGGGGCTATTCCAGGCGATGATCAGCGGATAGTTATTGCCGTCGCGCTCCTGGGATAGATGCGGCACGATGCGCAGTTCAAGCTCGCGCGATTGCCCGGCCCGCAGCTTCAGCGCAAAATCCTCCTTCTCAAACACGATGCCCGGGACCAGCGCCTGCACCCTCCCCTCCACGGTTCGGTTCAGGACGTTGGAGATGCGGATTTTCAGGGTCGTCTTTGGCTGCAATACCGGAGCGGCAAAATCATAGACGACGATTTGGACCGGGTCCACGTTGCGAATCTCGGCCGCTTCCACCGCCTTGAGCAAGCGCCTGAAAGAGCCGCGCCGGCCATCGCTCCGCAGTATGTAGCCGCTGCCGTTCAGGGGAAGCGTGATCCGAGCCGCCACGCTTTCGAGGCGGTTGCCATAGAAATCATAGACGCGGAATTCATCGCGCGGGTTCTCAAGGGAAAAACTGGCTCCGGCATTCATCTTGACCGAACGAAAAGGGGTGCAGTCAGGCCGGTAGAGCTCCTTCAGGTCGCCAACGATGACAACCGTTCCATCTTCGGGATTGGCTCGGCCGCTCGGCTGCCCATTCCGGTGGGGGCGTAAACCATCAAAGACATAGACCCAGGGGAGCCCATTCTTGAAAAGGATTTCGCGGAACCCCCTCTGGCCAATCCATTTCTGAGCGGCGGCCACCGCGGCGGCCGGTGCCCAGGCCTGCAACACACCCTGCTCCGCTGCGGTAGGGGGAGATGTCGGCGGATTTGCCGGAGTCAGGATTGAGCTTAAGTGGAGAGTCGCGGCTGTGTTCTCGTAGCCGCTTGCCCGGCGGCTGGCCCAGAGCGCGGCAATCTGCTCTTCAGTGCGGAGCTGGGCGCCGCCATTAACATCGAGCGGAAGGGCAACCTCATTCGCGAGAGCCCACTCCGCAACGGCTTGCGGGAAAGCGTCGTAACCGCTCCGGAGGCGAGCGCCCCTGACCCCGAGCTTCCGCAGCGCATTGAAAAGGAGCGGCGAGATTTCCTGCTCCTCCGGCAGATCAATAGAAAAAGTCGGTTCAAAAACCGGCCCCGCCTCCGCCTCAAGCGCACGCACCACCGACGCCCCAAAGGCTCTGCCCCTCCCCTCCAGCTCCAGAACCAGCAGGTAGCCGCCAAAGCGTTCGCCAATCTCGGGGGTAAAAGTGACAAAACCGCCCTCTGCCGGAATCCGCGCCTCCAGCTCAGTCGTGCCGAGCGTTTCCATCAGGAAAATGACCGGTCGGCCGGGGGCCTCCGAGCGCGAACGGGTGCCGTAGCGGTTGACTTCGAGCTTAACGGTTCCGTGATAGGGAGTTTCGGGCTTGATAAAGAAGGTGAAGGCGGCTGTTTCCCCGGGCCAGAGGAGGTTGGCGCCCAGTGAACAGGCGCTCTGCCGGATGCTCCAGCCGCGGGCATTGAGCCCAAAAGCGGCATCAAAGTTTTCCATTCTCACCCCCGCCAACTCCGAAACCGATTCAGAGCCCCGAGTTGGCAAGCTCCAGCCGATCAAGAAGATGCAGAGCACCAGCACTGCCAGCCACTTCCCGCCAACTCTTTTGCACAGGAAGTTCCGGTGCGGTTTTGTTCTCCCCTGGCTCAATTTCATACTTTCCGGAGGCTACGCAGCCTCGTCCTTTTCATCCAAAGGTTGAGCCAAAACGTGCATTTTGTCAAAGATTCTGGTGAGTTTTCTCTTGGAATCATCAGCCCCAAACCGAATAATAAGGCCATGTGGAACAGAGCAAAGAAAATAGCGGTTTCCCTCGGATGTTTCTCTTTTTTAATGGGTTTTCTAGCGGCACAGCCCGTCCCGGCCACGGCGCCCGCTCAGACCATCCCGCTGGCGGACCCGACCATTTTCTTCGACCAGGGGAGCTACTATCTCTACGGGACGGGTGTTCTCCCCGGCTCCGGCCTTGATGGCTTCATGGTCTACAGCTCCAAAGAGCTTCGGGACTGGGAGGGGCCGACCGGTGCCACGGGCGGCTTCGCACTGATCAAGGGGGATGTTTTTGGGACGCGCGGTTTCTGGGCACCACAAGTCTTTCGCTATCAGGGGCAATACTGGATGGCCTATACTGCCGATGAATATATTGCGCTGGCAAAGGCGGATAATCCGCTCGGCCCCTTCAAACAGGAAAAACTGGAGAAGCTCCCGACCGATCAGCGCCAGATAGATCCCTTTCTCTTCTTTGACGACGACGGCAAAGTCTATTTCTACCATGTTCGACTGGAGGATGGGAATCGTATTTTCGTTGCCGAGATGGAATCCGATCTCTCTGCGATTAAGAAGGATACTCTCAGGGAATGTATCGCCGCTCAGAAAGAGAGCTGGGAAAACGTCCGTAACAACGATTGGGGAGTGGCCGAGGGGCCAACCGTCATCAAACGCGGCGGTGTTTACTACCTCTTCTACTGCGCAAACGACTTTCGCTACGTGGAATATGCGGTTGGATACGCGACGGCGAGCTCACCTCTGGGCCCCTGGAAGCGCTATGAGGGCAACCCAATCCTGAGCCGCGAGAACGTGGGACAAAACGGCCCGGGCCACGGCGATATCCTGACCGACTCGGAGGGGAACCTCCTCTACGTCTTCCATACCCACAAATCCGATAAAGAGGTTCATCAGCGCAAAACGGCGATCGTTACGCTGGAAACCAAAGAAAAGGATGGCAAAACCGTCTTCGCGCTCAAGGAGGGGAGTTTTCGCTTCCTGCTGAAGAAGTAGAGGGCCGCCAAGAGACTCTAACTGAATCTCTTGCGCTGGGAAGAGGGGAGGAAGCCCAGCTCCGCCCTGTATTTGGCCAGGGTGCGTCGCGCCACCTGAATCCCCTTCTTTTCAAAGATTTCGACCAGTTGCTGGTCCGAAAGCGGACTGGATTTATCTTCGGCGTTAATCATCTCGGCCAGAGCGGTTTTGACCTTCACGTTGGAGACTCCCTCAGGCGAACTGCTCTTGAGCCTGCTGCTGAAAAAGTAGCGCATCTCAAAAACTCCCTGCGGCGTCTGCATATATTTGCCCGAGACGGCGCGGCCGACCGTCGTCTCGTGCAGACCGGTCACTTCCGCCACTCTGGCCATCGTGAGAGGTTTTAACCCTTTGGGGCCAAGGCGCATAAAATCGGACTGGAAGGTGAGAATCGCCTCGGCGATTTTGCGGATCGTCCGCTGCCGCTGCGCCAGCGAAGTAATGAAGAAGCGGCCGGAGCGGATTTTTTCCTGAATATAACTGCGGGTCTCCCTGGAATCGCTCGAGCCGATCATCTCTTTATAGATCGGGTTGATCCGCAGGCGCGGCAGGAGGTCGTCATTCATCGTGATGGTGTATTGACCATCATCATCCTCTTTTACAAAGACTTCCGGCACCACGTAAAGGCTGGTGACGGAATAGAAGGGGCGGCCCGGCTTGGGCTCAAGCGAGGCAATCCGCTGGGCGGCTTCGCTGACCTCTTCCAGCGTCACCCTGTTTTTGCGGGCGATCTCCGGAAATTTTTTGGCCGCAAGAGCCTCCAGATGGCTGCTGACGATTTTCCACTCCAGAGAGTCTTTCCTGCCCGAGCGCTCCAACTGAATCAGGAGGCATTGGCGTAAATCACGCGCGCCAACCCCGACCGGCTCCAGGCTCTGATGTATCAGCTCCAGACCGCGCTTGATCTCTTCGGGCGAGCGGTTTGTGGAGATAACCAGCTCGGCCGGTTTGGCGCGCAGATACCCCTGCTCATCAATGAAACCGACCAGAAGCAGCACTACTTCCCGCTCCTCCTCGCTAATATCGAGGAGCTGAACCTGCTCCAGAAGGTACTCCTGCAAAGATTGTTCTGTCGGGATGGAGTTAAAGAAGTGCTGGCGCTTCTCCTCATCCACCGGAGAGCTCGAGAAGCTCCTCTGATCGCTCTGGAAGTATTCTTTCCATCCCTCGCTCTGCTCGGTCAGGCGCTGGAGCCGCTCGGCAAAGTCATCCTGAGCGGCGGGGGCTTCACCGGAGGGATTCAGTTCCCGCCCCGTAGAAGCCGCTGGCGTCAAGTTGGTTGAGCCAACAGGCAGCTCTCCCGCGCCGTTATCGCCTGCCGTGGGGCGCCCCTCCTCCATTTCCAGAACCGGATTGCGCTCCAGCTCCTCATTCACCTTGCTTTTGAGCTCGAGAACCGGCGTGGCCAAAAGAACCAGCGACTCCTGTAGCTGCGGTGCGATGACCTGCGCCAGAGCAGTCTTCATTGTCAGTTTTAGTTCTCGACCCATATAATTACCAACCCAAGTCAATATGGCACATTTTCTGCTTCATTTCAATAGCAAGAGTTTTTTTTACCGGATACTCGAGATACAAGACCATTTTGCCGAGAAATTGCGGATAATTCTTGACTTGTCCGCAGTGAATGATTATACTTATTGGAACTCGTCTGTTGAGTAGATTGTTCTGCAAGTCTCTTGCGGAACAGGGCTACCAGGTTTTAGTAAAACACTATGAAAAAAGTATATAAATATGGTATGGGCCGCCGCAGCTTCCTCAAAACAGCTGCTCTGGCCACTCTGGGCACCATGTCTGCCCCCTACATCATGCGGGCCGATGGACCCTCCAAGCTGAAGATCGCCATCATTGGCGCCGGCGGCAAAGGCAAGGGCGACGCCGATAATATGAAGGGTGAGGATATCGTCGCCATTTGCGATGCCGATGATAGACGCTGTAGCGCTCTGCGCAGAGAGCTCCCCGATGTCCCCTATTACCGCGATTATCGCGTCCTTCTGGAGAAGGTGAAGGACCTCGACGCGGTGGTCGTCTCCACGCCGGACCATCACCATGCTCTGGCCTCCATGATGGCCATTGAGCGGGGTCTCCATGCCTATGTGCAGAAGCCGCTGGTTCACTCGGTTTTTGAAGCGCGCCAGCTCCGCGCCGCCGCCGCCCGCAAAAAGGTCGCCACGCAGATGGGCAACCAGGGCTCGGCTGAGAACGGCCTGCGCCGCGCCGTCGAGTGCATCCAGGCCGGCATCATCGGCCCCGTCCGTCAGGTTCACGTCTGGTCCAACCGTCCGGTCTGGCCGCAGGGGATCAAAGAGCCGCTGGCGAAGATGGAAGTACCCAAGGGACTGAACTGGGACCTCTGGCTGGGTCCGGCCCCCGAGCGTGATTACGCCGATGGATACCTCCCCTTCAACTGGCGCGGCTGGTACGATTACGGCACCGGCGCCCTGGGCGACATGGCCTGCCATACCGCCAATATGCCGTTCCGTGCTTTGAAGCTGGGTTACCCGACCAGCGTCATTGCCGAAGCGATGGAAGGAGCTAACGACCAGACCTATCCGAATAAATCGCGGATCAAATTTGAATTCCCCGAGCGCGAAGGCCTCCCGCCGGTCACCTTCTACTGGTACGACGGCAGTTGGAAACCGAACCCGGAAATCACGGCCGACATCAGCGAGCTGCTTGAAAAGGTACCCGGCTCCGGCTGTCTGCTGATTGGCGACAAGGGCCAAATCTTCTCTCCGGATGATTACGGCGCAAGGTTCTACCTTAAGCTCAACGATGACGAAGAGTTCAAGGCCAGCGGCAATCACGAAGCGGCCAAGACAGAGGTCATCCCGGTCTCCATTCCGCGCTCCATTGGCCACTACAAAGAGTGGCTCGAAGCCTGTAAGGGCGGCAAACCGGCCTATTCGAACTTCGACATCGCGGCCTACCTGACCGAGATCATCCTTCTGGGCTGCCTGGCCATCCGTCTGGGTGAAGGCAAACTGATGGAGTGGGACGGCCCGAACATGAAGTCGCCCAACTGCCCCGAGGTCTCCGCCTTCGTCAAACGCGAGTACCGCAAGGGCTGGAACTGGTAGGGGATATTCCTCTCCCGCTTACAGATAGAAACCTGTTGAATCGCAGGGGCTTCCCTTTTCGGGGAGCCCTTTTTTTGGAGGGAACGCCCCCGAAACGGAAGCTGCCGCCTCTGCCCCGCCTCTGACTTTGTGTATCGTCTAATCACCACAAAAGAGTTTGTGTATCGTAAAAGCCGTTTCACGATACACAAACTACATTGACCTCCCCCGGAAAAAACCCTTCTTTTATTTATAACATCTTGAATTTACGCTAATTATCCTATAAAAAAGAGCGGAGACGATAATAGCGACTCTGAAAACGCAAATGCGGAAAACCGCCACAGTCCGACAACGCACTATTGCAAATCGTTAAAAATATTGCTATTGATAATGAAGAGCAATCTTCCAAATGGATGGAGCAGGTTAAAACGGTAATAGAAAATTTATAATTGAAAAGCATCACATGAAACCTTATGACCCCTCACCTCTGCCGATTGGGAAGCTGGACTTTCAGCGGCTGAGTTCTCCGGCAGGCAATGCCAATGCGGAGCTCGGCAGGTATGACGGTTTATTACAGGGAATCGTGAATCCGGCGATTATGCTCTCACCGTTAACGGTCGAGGAAGCGGTCTTATCCTCTCGATTGGAGGGCACTCAGGCGACGGTTGATGATGTTTACGAACATGAAGCGGGCATCGAGAAAGACGCAG
>JAGVTF010000037.1 GCA_019136955.1 Verrucomicrobiota bacterium | reverse complement strand
AATAGCGTCACACGTCGGCACATACCGGCGTAAAAACGAGAGGTAATCGAGAGTGGAGTAAAGCCCGCTCCAGTTCAAAAAGGCGGCGTAGCGATACCCCGCCTTTTTTGTCTGCTCTCTGCCTGATACGCCTCTCGCAATCCGCAAAGCAGGGTGGCTGACAAAGAGAATTTGACTTTACGGGGGCGGTAGGGTAGATTCACCGAGGGTATGGCTGCAGGAGGCAAAACCAAAAAAGAAGCAAGGCGACTCAGGGCCCTGGATATTGAAATCGGGTTTTTCGAGGGGGTTCTCGAGTTGGACCCCAACTACATCGAAGCCCTTGAGTTGGTTGCACAGGCATATACGGAGAGGGGTCTTTATGAAAAAGGTCTTCAGGCCGATATACGCCTGGCCGCCCTCAAGCCTCAAGACCCGCTGGCCCACTACAACCTGGGCTGCAGCTACTCGCTGACCGGACAGGAGGAGAAAGCCGCCGATTCACTCGAGATAGCCATCCTCCTGGGATATAAAGAGTTCGATTACCTGGCCCAGGACCCCGATCTCTCCAACCTCCGCTCCCATCCGGCATATCAGAAAATCCTCTTTCTGAAACAGCGCTCCTTAAAAGCCAGGAAATACAAAAAAGAGTAGCGCCTCATGAAGGTCACACTGGAGGGCAAAAAGAAGCATTTCCGCACCGTCTCCTTCGAGCCGGAGTCAAACCGCCTCATCCTGATTGATCAGCGCCTCTTGCCGCATACTTTCTCGCTTCTGGAAACAACCGATTACCGCCAGAGCGCGCTCGCCATCCAGAACATGACCACCCGCGGAGCCGGTGCCATCGGCGCCACGGCCGCCTACGGTCTGGCCCAGGGCTGCCGCGCTTTCAGCTCTAAATCACTCACCCGCTTCGCCACCCACGTTCAAAAAGTTTTCCAGACTCTGGCCTCCGCGCGCCCGACGGCGGTGGACCCGTTCAATGCGATGGCGCAGGTTCTAAACGCGATGGAGCCAGGCGGCACGGTAGCCGAAAAGCAGGAGCTCGCCTTGCGGGCCGCCATCCAGTTTGCCGAGGAAGATGTGGCCCATTGCCGCGCCATTGGCAAGTGGGGAGCCGAGCTCATAGAAGAGGGGATGACGATTTTGACCCATTGCAATGCCGGCTGGCTCGCCTTTGTCGATATCGGCAGCGCCACCGCTCCGCTCTATGAAGCCCAGGCCCAGGGTAAGCCATTCCATGTCCTCTGCGATGAAACCCGCCCACGCTCCCAGGGCGCCATCCTGACCGCCTGGGAACTGGCCCAACAGGGAGTCCCGCACCATATCATCCCCGATAACGCCGCCGGCCACTACATGCAGCGCGGCAAAATCCAGATGGTCATCACCGGAGCCGACCGTGTTCTGGCCCGGACCGGCGCCGCGGCCAATAAGATCGGCACCTTTACCAAAGCAGTTCTGGCCAAATACCACCGCATCCCCTTCTATATCGCCATTCCGCTATCCACCATCGACTGGGAGACGGCCGACGGGTTCGATATCCCGATTGAAGAGCGAAGCGAGGAAGAGGTGCTTTGCGCCTGGGGTCGGCCGGTGAATGACGAGACCGAAAAAAGTGGTGGGGATGAAAAACCGGTTCAGGTAAGAGTCGCCAACCCGAGCAGCCGTGCGCTCAACCCGGGCTTTGACGTCACCCCCGCCGAGCTCATCACCGGCTTCATCACCCCCGTGGGGATTCTAAAACCGGACGAGCTGAGGAGTAAACTCGGCAAGGGCGCCAGCTAGCTGGCCAGTTAGCTAATGGCGTTAATCGCGGCAGGCGGCCGAGCTACAGGCAGCCGAACCCTCTTTACCGAGCTGAATCTGGCTGAGCGGTATCGGCCTCAGCGGTGGAACCTCCCTCTCCTCCTGGCTCTCGTCGTTCAAATCATCTTCGCTCAATTTATGGCGCAGGTAGTGCCTCTCCGCACCGAACAGGTAGACCACGTAGCTTATGAGATAAACCAGCGCCACTACCATGTAAACTATACGAAAACCGGCGTAATCCGAAAGGTATCCAAAGAAAATAATCCCCAGGCCAATCCCGACATCGATTGAAGAAGAGAAGGTCGCATTGGCGGCGCCGCGGCGGCTGATCCGGACCATATTATTGATGCTCGCCACGAAACAGGGGAAAATCATCCCCTGCCCCAGCCCGATCAGGGTTGCGGAGGTCAGGTAAAGCCCCGGGCCATAAGCCATGGATAAAAGAAAAGCTCCGATAATCACCATGGGGAAACCGAGCGCCAGAGGTATCCTGGAGCCTATCCGGTCAAACATCTTCCCAGACACCACCCGGATAAGCGCCATGCTGACCGCAAAGACAAAGAAGAAGCTCGCCGTGCTCACCCCCTCGATCTCTTTGCTGTAAATCGGGATAAAGGTCGTAATCGCCCCGTTGGAAAAGAAAAAGATGGAGTTCACCAGCGAGATCGGCAGGCTGGTCTTCTCAATGAGCATCCGCATGTTGATCTTCGCCGGTTTGGGCTCATAGGCGGGGAACTTCATGAGAAGAGCGATCGCGAAGAAGCTGGCAAGGCTCAGAGCCATCGTCGTGACAAAAAGATGGCTCGCCGAGAAATAGTTGATCAGCCACAAACCAAGCACCGGTCCCATCGCCAGAGAGATACTGACCGACAGGCCATAGTAGGCTATCCCCTCGCCGCGGCGGCTGGCCGGCACCAGGTCCACCGAAATGGTCTGGCTGCCGCTGCTCACGACCGCCCAGGAGAGTCCATGCAAAAAGCGAACCGCCGAGATGATGAGCAGAGGAAGCGGCAGACCGAGAATCGCCAAACCGGTAATCCCCTTCATCGAAGGAATCTGGTAAAGCCCAAAGAGCAGGCTGAAAATGAAGAAACCGAACATGAAGACCCCCTTACGCCCCCAGGCATCGAGCGCATAACCGCTGAAGGGCCGCAGCAGAAGGGCCGCCAGTGCGTAGAAAGAGAGAATCAGCCCGATCTGCCCCTTGGTCGCATGAAGATACTCATCCAGATAGAGCGGCAGGGTGGAAACCAGCGAATAGAAAGCGAAGAGCATCAGGAGCGATGCCAAACAAAAAATGATATAGTCTTTAGTCCAAAGTTTGGGTTTCGTATTCATCCAATAAAATATACGGGAAAGTGACGGGATAGCGGGGGGTTATCCTCCCCCCTGCCCGGCAGGCTCTCCCCGAGAAGAGCGCTACGGGCTGGTTGCAGTTCTGGATAAGTGGTTTTTCCGTCTAAATGTTTCTGTTGTTTTTGAAGCGGTTCAGCTCCAGGGTGGATTCTCCGGCAGGCACTCGCTGAATTGACGTATCAATTCATCCTCATACTCACCCTGATAGGTTCCATCAAAAAATCTTTTCAATCCCTCTTGCGCCAGTTCTTCCCAGGATTCCTCTTCACGGCCTGGAATGACCGGAAAAAAGAGACCCTGATTGGCCTTCACCGCTTTGAGGTCGCCAGGCGAGTCACCCACCATCAGCATCCGCTCCGGCCGGTATTTACCCTCAGTGATACAGCGAATTTGTTCGCTTTTTTTGCCTACCTCCTGGCCGGCCGCATACCGGACATACCGGTAAATATCGTTCTCTTTCCACTCACGCTCCAGCGCCTCTGTCGGCGTCTGCGAGACGATGAAAGTATCGGCACGGCCATTGACCGCATCCAGGCTTTCACGGACATAGGGGAAGAGGGGGACCCCGCGCATAATCTCTTTGACCGCCCTGTTGACCTCTACCGACCAGACGATGAAGGGCTCGAACTCCGGATTATGCGTCTTCTTGTACTCCTCCTCCAGCGCCTTGGGGGTCAGAGGATTGGTCCGCGATATCCATTCTTCCAGCGCCTCCGTGAGAGGGATTTTGCAGCCCCGCCGCTGAACCTCCGGCCGCTCGGCCAGGAGCTTCAAAGCGCGGGTTATGGCGATAAAGCGGTTACTGCCGCGCGATTGAGAGTACAGATTAACGAACTCCCAGACCTCGCGGGCGAATTTACTGACCGGCTGCAGGCTCAATGCTTTGATGTACATGGGGCAGAAACACTCCTTGTGCTTGACCTCCATGCTGTCGAACACGCAGCCATCTGAATCAATCCCGATGAAAAACTCCGATTGCGGCTCGAAGCTTCTCAAGGTCTCTCTATAGTCTGTCTGGGCGCTTTCCATATATCTCGCATTTTCCAAAGCGGCAACCTTTTGGCCACGGCTACGTCCAAGCATAAGGCAGTCGCCTTTTCGCTGCAAGCCATTCCCACTCTTATCGGCACGATTGCCGCCACCATTGCCCCCTACCAGGAGCCTTTTTCCATCTCCCCTTCCTGATCCTTGCCAATCGGCCCCACGGAAAAGTAGACCGAGCCGGGATGACTGAAAATCCAGGCGCTGACCGAGCTGGCGGGGCGCATCATATAGGACTCGGTTAAACTCATGCCGGCCAGCTCTGTCGCATTGAGCAGCGCAAAGAGCAGCTTCTTCTCCGCATGGTCCGGACAGGAGGGATAGCCCGGGGCGGGACGCACCCCACGCTCCGGCTCATCGGGAAATCCCCAAATCTTGCGCGCCTCATGGTGAATATACTCGGCAAAGGCCTCCGCAAGGCGGTCCCCCACCGACTGAGTCAAAATCGCGCTGTAGTCGTCATCCTGCGAGCGGTACCAGTCCGAGAGCTTCTGGACCCCCTCCCCCGGGGAGACCGCCAGGGCCCCCAGAAAATCGGGTTTATCCCCCTCGGGCAATAAAAAATCGCACATCGCCAGATTCGGCTGGCCGCTCTTCCTCAGCATCTGCTGGCGCGGAGTCGGCAAAGTGTATTTACCCGAGATGATGATATTGTCACCGCGGCAAAAGGCCGGAAAGAACCCGAGCACGCCGCGCGGCTGCACCCAGCGCTCCTGGCTCATCTTACGCAAAATATTCTGAGCATCCTGGAAGAGCTCATTCGCGCTGGGCTCCTCCAACACCTTCGGATAGGAGCCGCGAATCTCCCAGGAGTGGAAAAACGGGGTCCAGTCAATCCACTGGCTGAGCTCCTCCACCGATGGGGAGAAAAGCTGCGGGCCAAGCTGGGAAGGAACCGGCGGAGTGTAATCGGGCTCGATTTTGAAGCGGTTGGCGCGCGCTTCGGCAATCGGCGTCAGCTTCCGCGATGCCTCCCGCCGTTCAAAGAGTTGCCGCTCTTTTTCCTGCCGCTTACGCAGCTCCTCCACATAACTGTAGCGCAGTTTGGGGTTGAAGAGATTCTCCAGCACGTTGGAGACCAGCGAGGCATCCTGTACATGAACCACCGGCGCATCGTATTGCGGAGCGATCTTGACGGCCGTGTGCATCGAGCTTGTCGTCGCGCCGCCAATGAGGAGCGGAGCCGCAAAACCGGCCTCCTGCAGTTCCCCCGCCACGTGCGCCATCTCGGCCAGCGAGGGAGTGATCAACCCGCTCAGCCCGATGACGTCGACCTGATGTTCACGGGCCGCCTTCAAGATATTCTCGCAGGCGCTCATGACACCGAGGTCCACCACGTCATAATGATTGCACTTCAGAATAATCCCGACGATGTTCTTGCCAATATCGTGTACGTCGCCCTTGACGGTCGCCAGCAGCACTTTCTTCTTCTGCTGGGCCCCCTCGGCTGAGGAGGCGGCCAATATCCGCGGCATCAGAAAAGCGACCGCTTTTTGCATCACCCGGGCGCTCTTGACCACCTGCGGCAGAAACATCTTGCCGGCTCCGAAGAGCTCGCCCACACGGCGCATCCCCTCCATGAGCGGCCCCTCAATCACCTCCAGCGCGGAGGAATACTCCGGCAGCACCTCCTCCAGGTCCGCCTCCACGAAATCGGCGTTCCCCTTGACCAGCGAAACGGCCAGCCGCTCGCGGACCGGCTCACTGCGCCAGCTCTCTTCAGCCTTCTCCCTGTCGGAACCCTTCTGCTGGAGATTCTCTGAATACTTCAAAAGCGCTTCGCCCGAGTTGGGCTTGCGGTTCAATACCAGGTCCTCCACCAGACGGCGCAGCTCCGGCTCCACCTCTTCATAGACTCCCAGTTGGGCGGAGTTCACGATCGCCATATCCAGTCCCGCCTGTACCGCATGGTAAAGGAAAACCGTATGAATCGCCTCGCGCAAAAGATTATTGCCGCGGAAGGCGAAGGAGAGATTGCTGATGCCGCCGCTGGTCTTGGCATGGGGCAGATGCTCCTTGATATGGCGCACCGCCTCGATAAACCAGACCGCGTAGGCGTCGTGCTCCTCAATGCCGGTGCCGATGGTCAGGACGTTGGGGTCAAAAATAATATCCTCCGGCGGCATCCCGGCCTTCTCGGTCAGGAGCCTGTAAGCCCGGGTGCAAATCTCGATCTTCCGCTCTGCCGTATCGGCCTGTCCCTTCTCATCAAAGGCCATCACGACGACGGCCGCCCCATAACGGCGAATCCGCCGCGCCTCTTCCAAAAAGCGCTCCTCTCCTTCCTTGAGGCTGATCGAGTTGACGATTCCTTTGCCCTGCAGGCATTTGAGGCCGGTCTCGAGCACCTCCCAATCGGAGCTGTCGATCATCACCGGCACGCGGGCGATCTCCGGCTCCGAAGCCACGAGGTTCAGGAAGTTGCGCATCGCCTTTTTGCCATCCAGCAGCGCGTCATCCATATTGATATCAATGATCTGAGCGCCGTTTTCCACCTGGTGGCGGGCCACGGAGAGCGCCTCCTCATACTCCTCGTTCTGGACGAGATGCAGGAATTTGGTCGAGCCGGCCACGTTGGTCCTCTCCCCCACATTGATCAGGTTCATCTCGGGCGTGAGCGTGAGCGGCTCCAGACCGCTCAGACGGGTCAGATGGGAATCCTCCCGCAACTGCCGCGGTGCAATCCCTTTCACCGCCGTGGCGATAGCGGAGATAAAGCGCGGGTCAGTGCCGCAGCACCCCCCCAGAATGTTCACCCACCCTTTGCGGGCAAATTCTTCGACCACGCGCGTCATCTCCTCCGGTGTCTGGTCATATTCCCCAAAGGCGTTGGGCAATCCGGCGTTGGGATGGCTGGAGACATAGAGATGCGGCACCAGCCGCGAAAGCTCCTCCACATAAGGACGCATCTCCTGGGCTCCCAGGGCGCAATTGACCCCGATGGAGAGCAGCTTGGCATGGGCGACCGAGTTCCAGAAGGCCTCCACGGTCTGACCCGAAAGAGTGCGTCCGCTGGCGTCGGCCACGGTGACCGAGAGCATCAGCGGCAGACGCCGGCCGGTCGCCGCGAAAACCTCCTCGGCCGCATAAAGAGCCGCCTTGGCGTTCAGCGTATCGAACACGGTTTCAATGAGGAAAATATCGACTCCACCCTGCAGAAGCCCCTCGAACTGCTCGCGGTAAACCTCTGCGAGGAGATCGAAATCGACCGCTCGGTAGCCCGGACGCAGCGCATCGGGTGAAAGCGAAGCGGTCCGATTCGTCGGCCCCACCGAGCCGGCCACGAAGACCTGCCGTCCGGGATGCTCCGCCATGAACTCCTCCGCCACCTTGCGCGCGATCTGCGCTCCGGCACGGTTGAGCTCGCCGGCCAGCTCACCCAGCTTGTAATCCTCCTGGGATATCCGGTTGGCGTTAAAGGTATTGGTCTCGATAATATCGGCACCGGCCTCCAGATACTGGCGGTGGATATCGGCGATCACATCGGGGCGCGTCAGCGAAAGCAGGTCATTATTGCCCTGAAGGGAGTGAGGGTGCGCGGCGAAGCGCTCGCCACGGAAATCCTCCTCGCCCAGGGAGCGCCGCTGCAACATGGTTCCCATGGCGCCATCCAGAATCAGGATGCGCTTTTTTAGAATCTCGTGAAGAGAGTAAAAGACACTCATACAGCCGGATAAATAAAGCACGACCCGGCCAGAAACTCAAGAGAAAATCAACGTATCGGGATGGATTGATGAATAGATATTTTTCTGATCAGTTCCCAAAAATCAGCCCCTTCAGACGCAGTTTTTAACCGCAGATTACGCAGATTTTTATGGAATAACCGAATACGGTAAATCACATACCCTGAGGCCTCCCAATATCGGGTATGCGGAGCATACCATTCTGAAGCATCCCGTAGGGATGCCATACCATAGCCAGGGGTCGCAGACCCCTGGTAAGGATGAGAGAAAAATTCTCACCCGACCCCGTAGGGGTCGCAGCCAGGTGCCTCAGAAAACAAAATACTCGATAGAAAGGATATTGGTAAAAAATCACGAATTTACACAGATTTTTAAATAGATAACCGGATGCGACCCCTACGGGGTCGTAAGGGTATTGGGGCGGATACGTACCAGGGGTCTGAAGACCCCTGGCTATGAGATGGGTATGCTCCGCATACCTAAAAATATGCTGCACCCCGTATGGGGTG
>JAGVTF010000088.1 GCA_019136955.1 Verrucomicrobiota bacterium | reverse complement strand
GAGATAAAAAGGTCTAGAATAAGATGCGTGTAACAAATGCAGTAGCTTCGCGAAAACGCAGGAAGCGGGTATTGGAGGCGGCCAAAGGGTTCCGCTTCCGCAGGTCCAAATTATACAGATATGCCAAGGATGCGCTGGATCACGGCAGGCAGTACTCCTACCGGGACCGCCGGAATCGCAAGCGCGATTTCCGTGGCCTCTGGCAGGTTCGTATTAATGCGGCGGCTCGCGCGGCGGGTATCACCTATAGCAGGTTCATAGAAGGGCTTAAGGCTGCCAGCGTAGAGGTCGATCGGAAGATATTGGCTGAACTGGCCGCGACGGACCCGGCTGCTTTTGAGCAGATGGTTGACGTTGCCAAAAAAGGATTGGAAGAGAAAGCCAAGAAAGCCCAAAAAGCTTAAAAGCATAGCTGTGTTTAACAGATAAAAAATGAAGGTAGAGACGCTGTTGATGCGTCTCTACATGTTTCAAGAGCAGGTACTTTTAGCCATGTCATCATTTGCTGAACAAGTAGAATCACTCAAAAAATCGGCATTGGAGGCTTTGAACTCGGCTTCCAGCCTGGCTTCTCTGGAAGAGACGCGCGTTACCTGGCTGGGCAGTAACAGTCAGTTCAATGGTCTGCTGAGGCAGTTGGGCAAACTGCCCGCAGAAGAGCGCCCCACGGCCGGCAAGGTGGTCAACCAGGCCAAAGCGGAGCTGGCAACTCTTGTGGAAGGGCGCAAATCCGAGCTGGAACTGAAAGCGGCGGTACCCACGGAAGCGACCGATTTCACATTGCCGGGCAGGCGCAGCCGCACTGGCAGCTTCCACCCGCTGACTCAGGTAACTCAGGATATTATACGAATTTTCAGGAAGCTCGGTTTCGTGGTGGCCGATGGCCCGGAGGCTGAGGATGAGTACCACTGTTTTGACGCGCTGAACACTCCGGCCGATCATCCAGCCCGGGATAGCCAGGATACGTTTTTTATTGCGGCAGAACCGGATGTAACCGGTAAAGACCGGCTTTTGCGTACTCACACCTCTTCGGTGCAGATTCGCGTCATGGAAAAACAGGAGCCGCCTGTGCGCATCATCGTGCCCGGGCGCGTTTACCGGCGCGATACTGCCGATGCGACTCATAATCCGACTTTTCATCAGATTGAGGGGCTCTACGTGGATAAGGGAGTCACTGTGGGAGACCTCAAAGGGACGGTCGAGTTTGTCTTCAAGGAGCTTCTTGGCGAAGAGGTTAAGATTCGTTTTCGTCCCCATTATTTTTCTTATACGGAGCCGAGCTATGAGATTGATTTCAGCACCCCGCTGGTGAAGAGGATGGGGAAGGATTGGCTGGAGATTGCCGGCTGTGGGATGGTTCACCCGAGTGTGTTTGAACAGGTAGGTTATGACCCCGAGGTTTGGACCGGCTGGGCCTTTGGGTTTGGTATTGAACGGATTGCGATGATTCGCTACGGGATTAATGATATCCGGCTCTTCTACGAGAACGACTTGCGTTTTCTGAGGCAATTCTAGTTTTCCCTTAAAATAAACCGAAGAAAACCGATTTTTTACAACAAAGATCGGTTTTTTTTGCCGCTTGAGTAAAAGCTCAGGCAGTGCTAAACTTACTATATGAGATTGTGGCTGATACTATTCTGCTCTTTCCTGGCGGGCGCGCCGTTCATACTGGCCGATGAGGTGCCAATGGAGGCGCAGCATCCGCGCAGCGCTTATGTGATTCCGGTGCGGGATCAAATCGATAAGCCGATGTTCTACGTGATTCGGCGTGGAGTGAAGGAGGCTATGGAGGCCAGGGCGGATGTCGTCATTTTGGATATGAAGACTCCGGGGGGAGACCTGGACAGTACGCTCAAAATTATTGACGTGCTGGAGCAGTTCCCCGGGCTGACGGTGACCTATGTGAATAACGAGGCGATATCGGCCGGGGCTTTCATCGCTTATGGGACTCGGGAGATTTACATGAGCGAGCGTGCCATTATCGGAGCTTCGGCGCCGATTTTGGGCGGTCCCATGGGTCTGACCGGCGGCGGGGAGATACCCGATACGCTCAAGCAGAAGGTGGTCTCGATGATCCGTGCCCAGATGCGGGCCTGTGCGGAGCGCTACGGACATAACCCGGACGTGATTGAGGCGATGATCGACCCCAGCCGCGAGCTGGTGATGGGTGAAGAGGTGATCTGCCCCCAGGGGGAGCTCCTGACCTTGACCAATGAGGAGGCGGCCCGTAAGTATGGAGAGCCCGCTCAGCCGCTTCTATCGCTCGGGACGGTTTCTTCTCTGGAGAGTCTTTACCAGAGGTTGGGAGTAGAGCCGACCCGCGTAAAACAGGTTGAGAAAATCGGGGTCGAATCGATCGCCAGTTGGATTAGCACCTGGAGCTCGCTCCTGCTGATTCTGGGAGGTCTGGGTCTCTTTATTGAATACAAGACGCCGGGGTTTGGTATCTTCGGGATTATCGGGATTACGGCTCTGGTGGTCTATTTTCTTGGCAACTATATTGCCGGGCTTGGCGGACTGGAGTGGCTCATTTTCTTCCTGATCGGTGCCGCGCTGGTTGCGGCAGAGATATTTATTTTACCGGGGTTCATGATTTTTGGTTTCATGGGGCTCCTCTTCATGCTGGTTTCGCTGATTATGGGGATGGTCGATTTTTATCCCGGCAGCGGCTGGCTGCCCCGCTGGGACCAGTTGAGAGTGCCTTTCCTGAACTTTGGCGGGGCGATGGTCGGTTTAACCGTGCTGGCGTTGCTTTTGGGGAGATATTTTCCACATTCCAGGTTTTACCAGCAGATGATCCCCGCCAGTGTAAGCGGGGCGGAAGATTCGCGGAGCATCGTCTCCTTTCAGGAAAGCATGATGGGTAAAGAGGGTGTCACGCTTTCGGTGTTGCGTCCCGGAGGCAAGGCGCAGATAGAGAGCCGCTCTCTGGATGTGATTGCCCAGAGTGGCATGTTGCCCAAGGGGACTCGTGTGCGGATAGTTTCCTATAGCGGGACCGATGCGATCGTGGAAGAGATAAAAGAGAAGCCGCCTGGGAAAGAGGTTTAGGTTTGGGCGGTTTACCGGTTGCTGAGCGGTGGCACCTGCAAAATGATGGCTCAGAGGTTTGGAACTGTTTTGGAAGAAAAGCATTCGATTCTCCAAAAAAACCTTGGAGTGGGCCTTTTTTTGGGGTAGTCTGCTCGCAGCAGGGGTGTTACATTTCGGCAGATGAAAAGCCGGAATGAGAATGCCCGTAATGAAGGGGTGAGATTTCTCGCCCTCTGGTGTATATAATAGGAATTTTGTGGCAGCGAAAGACGACTTTTTAATTGATCTGCTGATGGATATGGGGCAGGTCACCCCGGAGCAGTTGGATGGCGCCCGGGAGATGGCGGACCTGAGCGGAGAGGGCCTGGTGGATACTTTGGTCAAGCAAGGTGTGCTCCAGCCAATCGACGTGACGCGGGCGAGTGCGACTTATTTTGGAGCCGAGATGGTGGAATTGACCGGGATGCGGCTCTCGGATGAGATTATTGCATTAATTCCCCGTCACCTGGCTAAAAAATACAACGTGGTCCCCATCGGCAAGAATGATTCTGACGGGACGATTGTAGCCATATCGGACCCATCGGACCTGGAGGCAATCGACAGCTTGCGGCTTCTCCTTCACTCGGATGTGGAGGTGCGTGTGGCTTCCGCAGAGGAGATTGAGGAGACCATTGAGCGCTACTATGGCTCGGCCGATAACTCGCTGGGCAGGATGATTCAGGAAATCACCGAAGGGGAGGTCGATATTGGCGGGCCGGGAGGGATTCTGGAAGCTGCGGATGATGGCTCGGTGGTCGATGCAGACGCGCCGATTATTAAGCTGGTCAACAGTATCATTGTAGATGCCTTTAAATCCCGCGCTTCCGATATTCATCTGGAGCCGATGTCCAAGACCTTCAGGGTTCGCTACCGGATTGACGGCAACATGCACGAGGTAAAGGGACCTCCCAAGCGGCTGCAGGCGACGGTGATTACCCGTCTGAAGATTCAATCGAACATGTCGATTGCTGAAAGGCGGATTCCCCAGGACGGCCGAATCCAGATGAATGTTGCCGGTAAATCACTCGACTTCCGTGTTTCCTGTCTGCCCACGACTCATGGCGAGAGCATCGTGATGCGTATTCTTGATAAAGAGGGAATTAAGCTTGGTCTGGCTGAGCTGGGCTTCTTGACGGATGACCAGCAAGTGTTTGAACGGCTGATCGCTTTGCCTGATGGGATTCTTCTGGTGACGGGGCCGACCGGTTCGGGCAAGACGACGACGCTTTACGCCTGTTTGAACTACATTAACCGGCCGGACCGGAAGATCATTACGGTTGAGGACCCTGTGGAGTATGTGTTGAGCGGAATTAACCAGGTGCATGTAAACGAGGCGGTGGGGCTCACTTTCAGCATGGCTTTGAGAGCGATTTTGCGTCAGGCGCCCAACATTATCATGGTTGGTGAAATTCGTGACCTGGAGACTGCCTCCATTGCGATTAACGCTTCCCTGACCGGTCACCTGGTCTTTTCGACGCTTCATACCAACGATGCCCCCAGTGCGGTGACTCGTCTGATTGATATTGGAGTCAAACCGTTCCTTGTGGCGACTTCTGCCCGCGCTTTCATGGCTCAGCGTCTGGTGCGTAAGATATGCAAGAAATGTACGGAGCCGGCACGACTGACGGAGCATGAGCGCCATGTGTTGGAGATTGATGAAGCGACGGAAGCCGCCGGCAACATCCAGTTGGGCAAGGGATGCCCCAACTGCAAGGGTGGCTATCGAGGCCGTATGGGGATTTTTGAGATATTTCAGATAGGTGATGTGGCTCGGAAACTGATTTATGAGAAGCTCTCGGCTTCTGTTTTGAGAAACAAGGCCAGGGAGCTGGGAATGAGAACCTTGCGCGAGGATGGCGTTCGGAAGGTGCTGGCCGGGATGACCTCTGCTCATGAGGTGATTGAAACCACTGTGAGCGAGCTGGAGCAGTAGAGAAGAGTAAGGAAATTAGAGTTTAATCCTTTGATAGTAAATAGGTAAAATATGTATTCAATGTCAGATTTATTGCAGCTGACGGTCTCTGAAGGAGCCTCAGACTTGCACCTTAGAGTGGGGATTCCTCCGGTTATCCGGGTTCACGGACGGTTGCATCGCGTGGAAGGTCCCCCGTTAGCTGCAGAAGATACCGAAGAGCTCTCCAGGAGTATTACTTCCGAGGACCATATCCAGGCGGTGCGTGAGCAGGGTGGCTCGGACTTTGGTTTCGCGTTTGGAGAGATGGCCCGTTTTCGTGTCAGTGTGTTTAAAGAGCGCGGTAATTTTGGAATGGTCCTGCGCCAGATTCCCAGCAAGCTCCTTACCATGGAGCAGATTGGTTTGCCTGCCTCCGTGCGGGAATTGCTCTACAAGCCCAGAGGGCTGGTGCTGGTTACAGGGCCGACGGGTTCAGGTAAGTCGACCACTCTGGCCTCGATGATTGATATTATCAATATTGAGCGCGATGAAGCGCATATCATCACGGTTGAGGACCCCATTGAGTATTACCATCATCACAAACAGGCGGTGGTGACACAGCGTGAGGTTCACGTGGACGTACCGAGCTTTGCCGAAGCCTTGCGCCGTGCCTTGCGTCAGGACCCCGATATTATTCTGGTTGGAGAGCTTCGAGACCTTGAGACGATGGAAGCAGCGATTACGGCGGCCGAAACCGGTCACCTTGTCTTCGGTACTCTCCATACGACGGGAGCTGCCAAGACGATTGACCGTATTGTGAACGCCTTCCCCGTAACGCAGCAGGAGCAGATTCGTATTCAGCTCTCGACGGTATTGCAGGCGGTGATTTCGCAATTGCTCTTGCCCAGGAGCGACAAGCCGGGGCGTGTTGCGGTCTTTGAGATCATGATCAACACACCTTCCATTGGCGCTTTGATTCGTGATAACAAAACATTCCGTATCGGTTCAGATATTCAAACGGGAGCCAAGTATGGGATGTTGGCACTTGATGCCAGCCTGCTGGAGAAGTATGATCAGGGGCTTATTTCCCAGGAAGAGGTGATTACCAAGGCTCAGGATCCTTCCACCGCCATGCTAAAACTTCAGGAGATAGACGCTATCCGTGCTATGAAAAGCGCCCAATAACTCTTTAATTAGATGACTGATATAGCTAACTTTCCACTCGTTTCACTACTTAAAGATTCTGCTTTGCTTGATGACATGCAGGCAGAGGAGATAGTCCAGGAGGCCAGCCGTACTGGCAAACGGACCTTTGAGATCATTATCGATATGGGGATACTGGACGAGTCGACGCTTTTGCAGGTGATGGCCGACAGCCTCGCCACGCAGGTAGTGAACTTCGAATCACTGGGAGAGATACCGGCCGAGGCCATTGCAGCCGTCCCCGCCGAAACGGCAAAAGCCTATCAATGTATTCCGGTGGACCTCTTTGGCACCGTATTGCAGTTGGCGCTGGTGGATCCCTTCAATCCGGCAATAGTGGATGAAATCGGCTTTGCCATTGGTAAAGAGATTGTGGTGGTCGTGGCTGCGCCCTCTAAAATTGAAGAGGCAATCCAGCAGTACTATGGCGGTGGCGGTGGAGGTTTGGAGACGGCCAACGCGGTGAGCGATGTTCTGAGAGAGCTGGGGATGGATTCAGAAAGTTATGAATCTGAGCAGTCTGACCTGGAGGTAGGCGGTGACCACCTGAGCGACCTGGCCAATGAGGCGCCGATTGTAAAGTTCGTCAATCTGGTTCTGCAGCAGGCGGTTCAGGACCGTGCTTCCGACATTCACTTTGAGCCTTTCGAAGATGAGTTCAAAATCCGTTATCGTGTGGATGGCGCCCTTTATGAGATGGCTCCTCCACCCAGGCATCTGGCTTTGCCGGTGATTTCGCGTCTGAAGATTATCTCCAACCTGGATATTTCTGAGCGCAGACTGCCCCAGGATGGTCGTATCAACATGATGATTGACGGGCGGCCGATTGACCTGCGTATCTCCAGCCTGCCGACCCAGTTTGGTGAATCGGTGGTGCTTCGCGTATTGGACAGAAGCGCCGTGAAGCTGGAGCTTGATAAGCTGGGGATGCCTGAGCATGTCTATGAGCGCTTTGGGGATATGATCTGCCAGCCCAACGGCATCGTGATTGTGACGGGGCCGACCGGTTGCGGCAAGACGACGACGCTTTACTCGGCGCTCAACAAGATTAACGATATTTCTTCCAAGCTGTTGACAGTTGAAGACCCTGTGGAGTACGACATCGAGGGAATCATGCAGGTGCCTGTGCATGAATCGGTAGGGATGACTTTCAGTAACGCCTTGCGCGCCTTCCTCCGTCAGGATCCCGATATTGTGATGGTTGGTGAAATGCGTGACCTTGAGACGACCCAGATCGCGATTCAGGCTTCCCTGACCGGTCACCTTGTGTTGACCACGCTCCACACCAATGATGCGCCCAGTGCCGTCGTGCGTATGGTTGATATTGGTGCAGAGCCTTTTTTGATATCTTCTACGCTTTTGGGGGTTCTGGCGCAACGTTTGGTGAGGACTATCTGTAAGCGCTGCGTGACTTCATTTGAGCCTACGGAAAGCCAGCTCTCGCTGCTCGGCTTGACGTCGGCAGAGCTGGGAGACCGGACATTCAGCTACGGTCGCGGCTGTCCCAACTGTAACGATACCGGGTACAAAGGGCGAAAAGGTATTTATGAGCTTCTGGTGGTGAATGATCCCATTCGGGCGATGATCAATGATCGTGTCCCGACGGCAGTATTGCGCCAGAAAGCGATGGAAGATGGAATGAAGACCCTTCGTCAGGACGGTATACGGGGAATCTTCGATGGTGAGGTAACGATTGAAGAGGTTCTGAAATACACATAAAAAGAAGATTTAGAAGAAAACTTAATTAAGGTATGCCCAAGTTTAATTATATCGCGATGGATGCCCAGGGTAAGGAGACCAAGGGCAGTCTGGATGCGAAGAACCAAAGTGAAGCTCTGGCTCGGTTGCAGGAGATGCAGCTGTTCCCGACCAAGGTGGTAGAGGCAGGCGCAGCGGCTTCTGGTGGAGCCAAAGGCAAAAAAGCATCCAAGACCAAGGGTGGTGGCGCTGCTGCCAAGGGTGGCAAGGGAATGCGCAAGGAGATCAATATCCCGCTGCATAAGATACCCGGTTTTGGCGGCGTGAGCTCGAAGGTGCTTTGTACTTTCACACGGCAGTTGGCGACCTTGATTGATGCAGGGTTGCCTCTATTGCGCGGCTTGCGAGTGCTGGAGCGCCAGGAAAAGAACCCGACTCTGAAGGAGACGATTCAAAAAATATCTCTTTCCGTGGAAGGGGGAAGTACTTTCTCCGAAGCTCTCGCCCAGCACCCCAAGGTGTTTAACAAGCTCTTTATCTCGATGGTGAAGGCCGGTGAGATGGGCGGTGTGCTCGAGGTGGTGCTCCTGCGTCTGGCTGAGTTCATGGAGAAGGCCCAGAAGATTAAGGGCAAGGT